>DAIRDY010000033.1:13099-14629 GCA_036795935.1 Moraxellaceae bacterium
GGATGCCAAAACAACAACAGGGGATTTTCCATGCGACGCATCCTGCTCTTGCTGGCCAGCCTGCTGCTGCCGGCGGCTTCAGCGGCGGCCGACAAGGCGCTGTTCGACGAGATTGCCCGGGGACAGGAGGCCGTGGCCGGCCTGCAGCGCCATGAGGCCACGATCGATGGCCTCAAGGTCTTCTATCTCGACAACGGGCGGCGCGAGGCAACCCACACCATCCTCATGGTGCACGGCTTTGGTGACAGCAGCCTGAGCTGGACGCATTTCGCACGCCGTTTCCGCGATCATGACTTCCGCATCGTGATTCCCGACCTGCCGGGCTTCGGCCAGAGCGAGCGTCGCCCGGATGCCGATTACCGCTTTGCTGCGCAGGCGCGGCGCCTGCACCTGCTGATGCAGCAACTCGGCATTGCCGGGTTTCATGTGGCTGGCAACTCCATGGGCGGCGGCATTGCGGCAGAAATGGCCCTGCAGCAGGGCGAGCGCATCCGCACGCTGACGCTGATCGATGCCGCCGGCGTGCATTACCGTCCCACCGACCTGGATCGCAGCCTGCTCGCCGGACGCAACCTGCTGGTGGTGAAAACGCCGGCCGATTTCGAGGCGTTGCTTGAGTTCGTGATGGTGCAGCGGCCGCCGATGCCGCGGCCGGTGCTGGATTACCTGGCGGCGCGCGCGGTCAGGGACAGTCCGCTGCATGAGCGCATCTTTCGTGATGCCCTGTTTGACGACATGAATTTCCTGCTGCCCGGGCTGGGTGCCATCAAGGCGCCGACGCTGGTGCTCTGGGGCGAGAAGGACAGGGTGCTGCATCCGGACAATGCGCAGATTTTCGACCGTTACATTGCGGACAGCCGGGTGGTGATCATGCCCGGCGTCGGGCATGCACCGATGGTGGAGGCGCCGCATGAGGCGTCGGCTCTGGTGGTGGACTTCATCAACGGCGCCAAACCCTGAGCGTCATGCATTGGTTCGGCAGGCCTTTAATGTTTGTTGCCGGCCAACAAGGGACTTGCTGGTTGATGCGGGCATAGCCCTTGGCCAGATCGGCAGGCAGTGAGGCGACACGGTGATCAGGTGGTCATCTGTGTAGTTCCCAATAAAAAAGGGGCAGTCAGATGACCGCCCCTTTTTTATTGCGCGACGAGTGCGCTCAGGTCACCGGATTTTCCGGCGAGCTCTGTGCGCTCTCCTGCCTGGCCGCGCTGTCGTCAACAGCGGCGACAGCCTCGGTGGTTGCCGTTGCGGCGGCTTCCGGCAGGGTCTCGGTCACGGGGGCGGCAACCACTGGTGCCGGCGCAGGTGCCACTGCCGGCGTCACGGCAGCGACGGCCGCCGCAGGCTGGGCGGCATTGCGGGCGGCTTCACGCTCGCGACGACGACGTTCGCGCGGGTCGTTGGCGGCGCGGCCGGGCGTGCGCGGCACATGCGGTTCCGGCGTCGGCAGGCCGCCGATGGCGGGTGTGTCGATTTCCGGCGTCACTGCCCCCAGCGATACCGTGGTGCCGGCAGGTGCCGGAGCTGCTG
>DAIRDY010000034.1:0-1448 GCA_036795935.1 Moraxellaceae bacterium
AATTCGCTCTTGGCCTGGCTCAGCGCTTCGGCACGCGCCTTCTCCGCCTTCAGGCGGTTGATCTGCGCGGCCAGCGCACGCGACAGCAGCGCCACCGCGAGGAAGCTGCCCACCTCCAGCAGGTGCTCGGTGAGCAGCGTGCGCGGAATCAGGCCGAGCTTGTTCAGCAGCATCATGAAGGCGCCGATGATGAAGGCGGCCCAGGCCAGGATGAAGCCGTTGAGCTCGGGCTTTTCCGCCTCGCTGCGGTCATAGGAGGACAGCACGGCACTCAGGGCCACCAGCGACAGGCTGAGCAGCACCACCAGCTGCACCACGAGCAGCGCGGCCCGGTCGGCGAAGGGAATGCCGAGCAGGAGCACCGCGCCCAGCAGCGAATGCGCCCACAGCACGCGCGACAGCCGCGGCGTCCAGTGGTCGAGATGCAGGAAGCGGATCACGAACCAGGGCGCGATGATGATGATGCCGCAGAGGATGAGCTCGAGCGCATAGGTGAGCATGGCCGGGTTGTCCGGCCACACGAAGCGCGTGCCGAAGCCGAGCAGCACCACCTGCAGCGCGGTGATCACCATGGCCCAGCACACATAGGGCAGCCAGGCGGCTTCGCGCAGCGACACGTACAGCAAGAGGTTGTACAGGATCATCACCAGCATGCCGCCGATGAACAGCGTGTGCACCAGCGTCACGTGCAGGTCGTAGCCGGCATGGGCGCCGGCCTCCATCAGCACCATCGGCAGTTGCAGGTTGGGTGTGTCGATGCGCAGCAGCACCTCGCCGGGAATGTGCTGCGGCAGGTCGAGCGCGAAGGCGAAGCCGAGCGCGCGCGTGCGGCGCTGCGAATACGGCAGGTCGGCACCTTCGCGGTAGTGGCGGATGATCAGGCCGTCCTGGTCGACCTGCCAGACATCGACCAGCGTCAGCAGCGGGTAATCCAGGCCGAGAATGAATTCGGAGGCCGCATGGCTGCGGTTTTCCACCGGCAGCCGGTACCAGCAGACCTCGTTGCGGAAACCGCGGTTGGGCACGCCCTCGCCGCTGCGTTGCCAGGGCCAGTCGGCGAGGCGGGTGCGCACGGCATCGATCTCGGGGGCGGTGTCGGGCGCCATGCAGAAATGCAGCAAATGGGCATAGGGCCGGTAGCTGTCGCGCCCGGCCTCGAGCAGCAGGGGCGAGCCCGCCAGGGCGGGACCGGCCATCAGGCAGGCAAGCAGGCCGCACAGGCGGATGACAAGCAGGCGGGACTGGCGTGCGATACGGTTCATGCCCGGCGGAATCTCCCTGTATGGCGGATCGGGGTCGTGGCCCCGCGCGTCCTTGAGGATTCTGGCCCAGCTGCGGCGCGGGGAACGTGACCGGCTTGGCGCGGCTGGGGCCCGCCCGACTCTAGGGCCATGGCGCGCGACTGTCGCCCGTCGGCGGGCGAGCGGCAGCGACACGGGATGAAAACA
>DAIRDY010000034.1:1548-10634 GCA_036795935.1 Moraxellaceae bacterium
ATGTGCGTGTCGACGGCAATGGTGGGATGACCGAAGGCCGTGTTCAGCACCACGTTCGCCGTCTTGCGGCCGACCCCGGGCAGCGCCTCCAGCGCCGCGCGCGTCTCGGGCACCTGGCTGCCGTGCCGTTCGATCAGCAGGGCGCAGGTCTTGATGATGTTCTCGGCCTTGCTGTTGAACAGGCCGATGGTCTTGATGAAGTCCTTGAGCCCGTCGACGCCGAGCGCCAGGATTTTTTCGGGCGTGTTTGCCACCGGGAACAGCCTGGCCGTGGCCTTGTTGACGCCGACATCGGTGGCCTGCGCCGAGAGGATGACGGCAATCAGCAACTCGAAGGGGGTCTGGTAGTTGAGCTCGGTGGTCGGCTCGGGATTGGCCGCCTTGAGGCGGGCAAAGATCTGGCGACGCTTTTCGGGATTCATGGGCGGGAGGCTGCAACACAAGACAAGGGGGGCCGATGGCTGGCGGGCGCTACTCTGGCCCGGAACGGCGCTATCGGGCAAGATGCCGGCCTCGTCCGCCTTCGCGCAGGAAGCCATGCCGCTCGTCACCACTCCCGCCGGCGTCGTGCACATCGAGGAGACCGGCTCCGGCGAGCCGCTGCTCCTGCTGCATGCCAACCCCGGCGACATCCGCGATTTCGATGCCGTGCTGCCGGCGCTGGCGGAAAAATTCCGCGTCATCCGCGTCAGCTGGCCGGGTTATGGCGAGGGGCCGGCGCCGGTGCCGCCGTCATCAGCCTCGGCCATGCAGTTCGCCGAGCTGCTGGTGCAACTGGTGATCACGCTCAACCTCGTGCATGTGCGGGTGATCGGCAACTCGGTGGGCGGCTATGCCGCCGCCTGGCTGGCGATTTCACAACCGGAGCGCGTGGAGGCCGTGGTGCTGGTGTCGCCCGGCGGCTTCACCGCGCATACGGCGTTCAGTCGCTGGTTCTGCCGCTTCAAGGGCCGCGAAGACGTGACCCGCTGGCTCAATCCCTGGCTGCCGCGCTTCTACCTGCGCGTGAAAACGCCGGCGGTGCAGGCCATGCGCGCCCGCGCCGCCGGCGAGCAGAACACGCCGGTGCCGGTGGCCGTGAATGCCGCGCTCTGGCGCAGCTTCACCGATCCGGCGCATGACCTGCGCGTGGCGGCCGCCAGCATCCGTGCGCGCACGCTGGTGCTCTCCGGCCGCTTCGATCCGCTGATTCCGGTGCGTGACGGCCACACCGCTGCCGGCATCATTCCCGGCGCCTGCCATATCGTGCTGCCCTGCGGCCACGCGCCCTTTGCCGAGCTGCCGTCGGTCTTTCTCGCCGCCGTGCAGCCCTTCCTCGCCCGTCAGGACAAGACGCTGCCCTGACGGCGTTCTCTCACCCACTCGCTGGAATGCTTGTTTCGACAGACCGTCAGGCCAGCAGCAAAGGCAGCTGCGTCACCAGGAGCGCCAGCCCCGTCACCAGCAGCAGGCTGTAAACCGCCAGCCGGAAGCGCGCCTCGTCAAGGCCGTGATGCAGATGGTTGCCCAGCCAGGCACCGGCCACGATCAGTGGCAGGTACATCATCACCTGTGGCAAGGCCGGCAGCAGCCGGCCCTGCCACAGGAAAACCAGCGCCAGTGCCGTGTTCAGCAGCAACCAGACCGCGAGCAGCGTGGCGCGGAAACGCGCCTTGTCCATGCCCTGCCCGGCGAGCGCATACACGAGCAGGGGGCCGCCCGAGGCAAACAGGCCATGCGTGACGCCGGCGGCGCCGATCAGCGTGCCGGTCACCGACGTCGCATGCGCGTGCGGCAGCGTGCCGCGCCAGTGCCGCCACAGCTCACGGCCGGCAAACCACAGCACGAGCAGCGCAAAACCCGCCTTCAGCCAGGGCCCGCCCAGCACGTCGCGCAGCGCCACGCCGGCAAGCGTGCCGAGCGCCATCAGCGGCAGGATGCGCTGCCAGAGCAGCACGCGGTCCACCTGCGCCCGCAACCGCCAGACCAGCACCGAGGTCATCGCCACGTTCAGCGGCACCAGCACCGGCAGGAGCTCGGGAATGGGCAGCAAGAGCGCACCCAGCGCCAGCGCGATGACGATGCTGCCGAAGCCGCTCATGGCCTCGATGGTCCAGGCAATCAATATGCACAGGCCCAGCCAGAGTGCCGCCACACTCATGCGCCGCGCTCGTCGGCAAAACGCTGCTGCATGAGCTGCTGGTAACGCGTGGGCCAGAGCCGGTAGAGCAGTGACGCCCAGAAACTGAAGCGGTCCGGGAACAGGCGCTCCTCGCCTTGCGCGAGCGCGCCCAGGATGCGCGCCGCCATGGCCTCGGCACTCATGATGCGACCGACCGTGCTGCGTGCATGGCGGGCGGGCCGGCCATCGGCGCCCAGGGCATGCTGCTCGATGGGCGTGTCGAGAAACGAGGGATAGACCATCAGCACGCGCACGCCGGCCGGAGCAACCTCGGCGCGGAAGGTCTCGAAGAACTGGTGCAGCGCACCCTTGGCCGCGCAATAGGCGGCGCGCCCCATCACCGGCATCCAGCCCGCCATGGAGCCGATGTTCACCACCGTGCCCTGCGCCGCCGCGAGCGCGGGGTACAGCGCCAGCGTCAGCGTGACCACGGCGTGGTAGTCCACTTCCATCACCTGGCGCAGCACCTCGGGCCGGGTCGCGGTGACCGGGCTGCGGTGGGTGATGCCGGCATTGTTCACCAGCACGTCGAGACGCTGCTCGCGCAGGCAGAAGTCGGCGGCCCAGTTGGTCACGGACACGCTGTCGGTAAGGTCGAGCACGACGGCGCGCGCACCGGCCGGCAACTGGCGCATGCGGGCCTGCAACTGCTCACGGTTGCGGTCGACGAGCACCAGTTCGTCGCCGGCCACGGCAAAGGCCTGTGCCAGCGCCCAGCCGAGACCGCTGGCGGCGCCGGTGACGAGTACGCGGCGCGGGGCCGTGTTCACGCGCGCGATCACAGCGGCACCCCGAGCGCATGGCGCGCAAAGAAGCGGAAGGTGTCTTCGGAAGTTTTTGCCGGCCGGTAGCCGAATTCCTCTTTCAGGCGCCGGTTGCTGAGCACCGGCCGGTAGCGCAGGAAATTCACCTGCTCCGGGCCATAGCGCGTAAGACCAAGCGGATTGGCCACGGCCAGTGCGGCCTGCAGCAGCCAGGCCGGCAACCGTCGCACCGGCTTGCCGAGCAGCGCGGCAATCTCGTCTATGGAGAGCGCGCCGTCACCGGCCATGTTGTAGCAACCGCTGCTGTCGTGCGCGATGCCATGCGCCATGGCATTGACCACGTCCTGGTCCCAGATGAACACGAAGGGCGAGGCACTGCCGCGAATGGCGAGCAGGCGCTTGCGACGGAACAGCGCCGTGATCTGGTTGTCGGTGTCGGCACCGAGCACGGTGCCGGGCCGGAACACCAGCTGGCGCAACTGCGGCTGGCGGACGCGGTAATCCGCCAGCATTTCCTCGACCAGGCGCTTGTGGTCGGAATAGGCAAACTCCGGATTGCCGCGCAGCGCATCCTGTTCGTCCAGCCAGGCCGGATTGTCGGCATGGTAGCCATAGGCCGCGCCGCTGCTGCTCACCGTCAGATGGCCGACACCGGCCGCCACGCAGGCCTCGAGCACGTTGCGCGTGCCGTTGACGTCGATGTCGTAGTCGCGCGCGCGGTCCGGCGAGGCCTGCAGCACCGAGGCCAGGTGCACGACATGCGTGATGCGCTCGGCGCGCAACAACTCGGCCAGCGCCGGATCACGCACATCCATCTGCCGTATCGGAAACTCGGCCGCACGCGGGCGGATGTCGGCACCGGACACCACATGCTCGCCCGCCAGCCGGTGGCCGAGCTGGTGGCCGATATAGCCAGCCGCGCCGGTAATGAAAATGCGCTTTTCCGCACTCATGGCAGCACCTCCGCCGGCGTCGCCGTGTCAGGGTCTGCCGGCGCACGGTGCGACCACCACACGGCCAGCAGCGTGCCGCTGACCAGGTGCCAGACGCCCCAGAACGCGGCAATCACCATCATGCCGCCAGCCTCGGGGTAGAACGTGAACAGGATGGCGAGCGCAAGCCCGGCATTCTGTATGCCGACCTCGATGGTGACGGCGCGGCGGTCGGCTTCGGGCAGCCCCATGGCGCGCGCCGCGCCGTAACCGGCCACCAGCGCCAGCGTGTTCTGGAAAATCACGAGCCCGGCAAACAGGTGCATGTAGCGCAGGAAGAGGTCGACATTCTTGGCAAAGGCGAGTGCCACGAAAATCAGGAAAATCAGCAGGGACAAGGGCCGCAGCGGACGCTCCAGACGCTCGGCCAATGCCGGCCGCCAGCGCCCGAACAGCATGCCGGCAAGCAGCGGCAGCACCAGCACCAGCAGCACCAGCCACAGGATCTGCCCGGCATCGACATCGATCTGCTGCAGCAACGGTCGCGTATACGGGTTCAGCGAGCCGTAGAACCAGAAGTTGAACGGCGTCATCACCAGCGCGGCCAGCGAGCACAGCCCGGTCATGCTGACCGACAGCGCCACGTTGCCGCGCGCCAGATACGTCATCAGGTTGGAAAAGCTGCCGCTCGGGCAGGCGGCCACCAGCATCATGCCGAGCGCGAGCTCCGGCTCGATGCGCAAGGCCCAGGTAAAAAGACAGCTCAGCGCCGGCAGGAGCAGGAATTGCGCAACAAGCCCCACCAGCGTGGCCCGCGGCGCGCGCGCGACCCGGCTGAAATCCTCCGTCTTCAGCGTGAGCGAGACCCCGAACATCATCAGGGCCAGGATCACGTTGAGCAGGAAGATGCTCTCGCTGTCGAAAACGATGCGGACGTCACTCAGCATGACGCCCCTCCTTGCTGAAACTCATGCCGCACTCCCTGTGGCTGCCGGTGCCGTCGCCAGATCCGCCCGAAGTTCACGGATGTGCCGGCACACGCTGTCGCGATAGGCATTCTTGTTGACGTAATAGGCCATGCGGTCGAGCGGGAGATAGCGGTAACCACCATCTTTCACGTCGGCATGATGCGCGGCCTTGTGTGCGCGCAGGCGGGCAGCCGAGGGCGCACCGTCGGCCAGCTGGCGCAGGTACAGCGCCACCATTTCCGCCTGCTCGTCGCGACCCTGCCAGCCAAGACCGCTGGCTTCCACCATGCCCATCACAAACAGCGAATCGGACTCGGGGTGCAGGCAGTTCAGGTAGAGCTGCGGCGCCGCACCTTGCCAGTTCAACAGCGCCTTGTCGATGAAGGGATAGTGCAGGCTGTAGCCGGTGGCCATCAGGATCAGGTCGTAGTCGGCACGGCGGCCATCGGCGAAGGTGACCGTGCGGCCGTCGGTATCGACGATGTCGCCATGCGGGCGGATGTCGCCATGCCCGAGATGGTGCAGCACCAGCGAGTTCACCACCGGATGCGACTCATACAGCCGGTAGTCCGGATCAGGCAGGCCATAGTCGCTGGGCTTGCCGATCAGCGCACGGATCACCAGGCCGTCCACGAACTGCTTCAGCGGCCGTGGCAGGCGCAACTTGCCGAGTGAATCCGCGGGACGGCCGAGCACGAACTTGGGCACGAAGTAATAGCCGCGACGCACGCTGATGCCGACCGCGTCTGCGTGATGCACGGCATCGACGGCAATGTCGCAGGCGCTGTTGCCGCAGCCCACCACCAGCACGCGCTTGCCGCGGAACACCTCGGGCGACTTGTAGGCGGCCGAATGCATGACCTCGCCGCTGAACTGCCCCGGCAGCCGTGGCAGCTGCGGATGATGCAGCGTGCCGTTGGCAATCAGCACGCCGGCAAACCGCCGCGTCTGGCGCGTGCCGCCCTGCTCGGTGGTCACCTGCCAGCTGTCGCCGTCGGGCACCACGCCGAGCACGCGCGTGGAAAACTCGTAATCGTCGTAAAGGCCGAAATGCGCGGCATAGTCGCGGAAATAGCGCGCCATCTCGCTGTGGTGCGGATAGGTGGCCACCTCCTCGCGCATCGGGAAGTCGGTGAACTCGGTCATCTTTTTCGAGGAGATGAGGTGCGCCGACTGGTACACCGTGGAATGCGGGTTGTGGATGTCCCACAGGCCGCCGACATCGGCATGCTGTTCAAGTCCGATGAAGGGCAGGCCGTAACGCTTGAGCTGGCGTGCCGTGCACAGGCCCATGGGGCCGGCACCGATCACGGCATAGGGAAGGGTCATGGCGGTCTCCGCAGTCGGCGGCAGTGCAGGTGTTACTGCCGGTACGGGCTCACTATACTGAGCCGCATCCCGCCGCTCCCGGTTCGCCCGGGACCGGCTTCCGGTCAATTGCGGACAACGACAACACACTCATGCCGCCGCTCACCCCCAGTGTCAGCCTGCATTTCACCCGCGCCCTGGTCGCCGCCCTGCCGCGGCTCGGCCAGGCCGTGCCGGCGGCGGCGGCCTGGCTGCAGGCGCATCCCGGCGCCGAACGCGTGCCGCTGGACGTGCAGGACCGGGTCTGGGAGGAAAGCTGCGCGGCTAGCGCTGACCCGCTGCTCGGGCTGCGTCTCGGGCTGGAAACCCAGCCTGGGCATCTCGACATCGTCGGCCTGCTCTTGATGAGCGGCGACGACATTGGCGCCGCGCTGGAGTTGCTGGTGGATTACCAGCAGATCGTCGGCGAGGGTGGTGAATTCACGCTGGAAAAATCCGCGCAGGACTGGACGCTGCGCTACGAGGCGCATTTTTCCTGCCGCACGCGCGAACGCACCGAAGCGGTATTCGCCAGCCTGCTGCGGCTCGGACGCTGGATCAGCGGCCACGACTATCGCCCGCTGGCGCTGCGCTTCCAGCATCGACCGGCCGCGCCGGTACCCGAATACGAACGCCTGCTGGGCAGCCCGGTGCAATTCGAGGCGCGCGACAATGCCCTGGTGCTGAGCCTGGAGCAGGTGGCGCTGCCGCTGATCCAGAGCAATCCGGCGGCCACCGCCCACCTGCGCCTGCTCGCCGACCAGATGCTGGCCGGCCTCGGCCGGCAAAGCCTGGCCGCGCGCGTGCAAGCACTGCTGCAACGCACCCCGGCGGCCGGGCGCGACGACATTGCCGCGCAACTGGCCATGAGCGGCCGCCACCTGAACCGCCTGCTGGCCGACGACAACACCTCGTTCAAGCTGCTGCAGGACACGGTACGCCGGCAGCGCGCCGAAGCCGCACTGCGCGACCCGGCGCAACGCATTGCCGACATTGCCGAGACGCTGGGCTTTTCCGACGAGAGCGCCTTTGCCAAGGCTTTCCGCCGCTGGTGCGGCGAAAGCCCGGCGCAGTTCCGCACCCGCCACGGCGGCTGAAGCGCCGGCCAGGCCCCCTCCCCTGCTGCCACGGGATTTGCCGCAACGCGTTCTGCTGGTGCGGATTCATCCGCGCGATGACGCCTGCGCCGGCATGGCTGTGCGCACGAATCCGCAGCGACAGGCAGAGCGCCTTAGCGGAAAACGCCGCGACGGTTGTTCCAGAGTTCGCGCACGCTGTCCTGGTCAAACTTGACGCGCAACTTGAGATACAGCCCCTGCGCGGTGTACTCGGCGCCGCTGAAATCGGCGTCGGAGAAACCTTCGATGTTGTAGCCGACGCTGACCCAGGCATTCTTCGCCGGCGTCAGGCCCACCGAGAAACCGTAGGAATAGTCCATGATGCCGGGCACCCAGGAATGCAGCAGGCTGCTTTGCCAGCCGATGTCCCAGCGTTCGGACAGGTCGCGCCGCCACTCGATGCCGATGAGGTCGGTGTAGCCCTCGACACGGGTGTCGTCGATGGTGTCGAAAACGAACTTGGCGCCGTACTGCAGGCTGAGCTGGTTGTGCTCCCAGCGCCGGTTGGCATTCAGGTTGTTGACCAGGCGACGGCCGTCGAGATCGGCACCGGCGGCCTGCTGCTGGCGGTCGAGGCCGAGGTCGGTGCGGTTCAGGACCAGCCAGGGACCGTCCTCCGGACGCCAGGCCACGGAACCGCGCAACAGCATGCTGTCCTGCACGCTGCCGCCCTCGCGTTCGGACAGCGTGGTGGTGAGGCCGCCGGCAATCGCCAGCTCCGGATTCAGTTCCCGGTACACGCCCCCGACAATGTTCCAGCGCTTCTCGTCGTCAGCCTCGCGACGCTCGATGCGGCCGACACCACGGATGTCGTCACGCTGGAAATTGGCGCCAACGCTGGCCACCCAGAAATCGGCGGTGGCCGGACCGAAGGATGCCGGCACCCCGGGATTGAAGTCGGCGCCGCCCTCGTCCTTCAGCGTGTCGGCGCGGTCATAGCCAAAGTCCAGCGTCCACGCCGGGCCGAGCACGACATTCTGGGCAAGTCCGAGGCCGGCGCGCAGGCGCTCGGCAGACTCGGCGGATTCGCGGCTCAGCGACGTGCCGATGCGTGCGCCCTGCCAGGGCTGGTAGACCACGCCGAAGCGCGTGCTCTCGACCACGCGCTCGCGGGCCCAGGCCCACTCCTCTTCCAGCGACAGCTGCACGCGCTTGTTGAGCTGGTAGTCGGCACCGACCAGCAGGCGGTCAGGGAATTCCTCGGACTCGCTGCTGGCCGCAAGACCGAGCTCGGCATTGGCACGCAGCTTCACGCGGTTGCCCGGCAGGTGGTAGCGACCAGCCAGCGTCAGCTGGTCGGCGCTGCGATCCTCGACCGCGGCATCGCCGAAACGCTCGGCGACATGGCGCAGGCCGACGCTGTAGCCGGAGGCATCGCGATTGAATTCGGCACGGAAATCGGCCACCAGGCGCTCGTTGCCGGAGAGGCTGAGTTCCTGCTGGGCGACATCGGCAAACAGCGACAGGTGCTGGCGCAGCTGGTAGCGGCCTTCGGCCCCCACGCGCGTGCTGCCCTCCTCGCCGGCATTGAGCTGGCCAAGGCCGAAGCCGGCCTCCTGCTCGCGGAAATAAACGCGGCTTTTCAGCAGCTGGCTGTCACGCTTCCACTCCAGCAGCCGGGCGCCGCCGCCGGTGCTGCCGAGCGCGCTCTCGCCGCTGCTGTCAGCGACTTCCAGCTTCAGCGTGTCGACGGCAGAGACTTTCCAGCTGGCGTCGACGGCGCTCAGGCGGCCGCTGTTGAGGCCCGCCTTTTCCTGTACCGCGGTGACACCGAGCACCGCCTTGCCGTCGAGGAA
>DAIRDY010000034.1:10734-14500 GCA_036795935.1 Moraxellaceae bacterium
CGTTGAGGATGTTGCGGCTGCGCAGGCGGTAGAGGCCGGAGGTGCCGTCACCGCGCAACTCGTCGCGCAGGTAGGCCTGGCCGGTGTCGGCGGCAAACACGTTGAGGTCGAAGCGCGCGTCGTGGTACTCGCTCTTGAGGCCGGTCAGCGTGCGGTTGTAGCGCCCCAGCTCGACCTCGGTAAGGCCGGTGTTGAAATCGCCGAACAGCGCGTGGAAGGCATCCTTCTCGATGCGCAGGTAGAGTTTCTCGCGACTCGGCGCATCGAAGGCGGGATCACTGGCATCAGCATAGAGCGTGTAGAACTGCTCGGGATTGATGGCACCGCCGAAGCTTGCGGTGCGCTCGCGGTCGCTGTCATAGGCCACGGTGAGCAGCCATTCGCCCTTGATCTGGCCCTTGGCAAAGAACGCGACACGACCATCCTGGAACAGGTCGTCGCTGGCGCCGGCAGCCTTTGCACTCTGCATGTTGCCGCCCAGCGTGCGCGCCGCCAGCGAACCCTCGGCCAGCGCCACCAGTATCCACTCGCGCTTTTCCGGGCGCACATAGACCGGGAATTTCTCGACCACGTTGCCGTAGGCCAGCTCGACCATGTACAGGCCGGAGCGGGTGACCGGCGCGAATTTCAGCGTGCCGTCGGCGCCGACGGTGATCTTGCCGGCAGACTGCGCCAGCGTGCGCCGGCGGTCATCGCTCTGCAGCGGCCGCAGCTCGCCGCTGACCAGGCGCATTTCCACGGCGGCCGGCACCGTGCGGCCGGCACCGTCGACCAGCTCGATCTTCAGCTGCACCGGCGTGCGACCGTCGGCGACGTTGGCCACCGGCGCCGCCGCGCGCAAGCGCGTGATCTCGGCGGCCACCTGCAGGTTCAGCGACTGGTTCAGGCGCTCGTTGCCGAAAGTGTCCGTGCCCTTCAGCGTCAGCACATGACGGCCGGGCTCGCCGAGGTCGACACCGACAAAACTCATCAGCGTGGTCTTGCCTTCGTTCTTGATGAAGCCCAGGCGGTCGGCATCCACCGGCTTGCCGTCGAGCAGCAGCACGGCCTTGAGCCGGCTGTCGACACGCACGCGCACCGCCTGGATGCGGCTGGCCAGCACGTCGCCGTCGCGGTGCGAGAGAATGCCGGTGGCCTCGTCGACCGGCAGATCAACCGCGGCTGCCACCGGCGCCACCGTGGCCGGATCGACCTCCTCGGCATGCCAGCGCGACCAGCGCTGCTGCTGCACGCCGGCGTCGCTGCTGCGCAGGCCGAGCTGCTGCGCTTCACTGCGGCCGGCGGCAAACACCTTGAGCTCGACACGACGGTTGCGGGCACGCACTTCCGCCGTCTTGCCCTCGGCCAAGGGCTCGTCCGGACCGCGGCCGAAGGCGGCAATGCGCTCCGGCGGCAATTTCAGTTTCTGCGCCAGATAATCCGCCACCGACTGCGCACGCGCCTGCGACAGCGCATGGTTGTCGTTGATGGCGCGGCCGGCGCGCGGCACCACCGGCACGTCATCGGTGTGGCCGACCACTTCCATGCGGATGTCGCCGGCATTGCGCAGGTCCTGCACGATGTCGTCCAGCCAGCGCCGGTCAGCGACGGCAAGCTCGGTGGAGAAACTGGCAAAGCGCGGCCGGAACACGATCACGCGCCCGACTTTTTCCGGCGTCTGCAGGCTGGCCTCGGTGCGCTGCACCGGCAGCACGAAGCGCTGGCCGGCCACCTCGACGGCCAGCGCGGTCTCGACGGCATGCACGCCATCGGCCGCCCCCGCCACCGGCACCAGCTGCCACTCCAGCACCTGCACGCCGGCCGGCCGCGCCGGCAAGCGGAAATCGGCGAGGGGGGCACCATCGAGACGCAGGCTCTCCGGCAGCAATGCCAGCGCCGGCGGCAGTTTCAGCGTGACCTCGCCGCCGGCCAGTGGCGCCCCGGCATGGTCGATCTGCAGGCGGAAATGCAGGCGTCCGCCCTCCTCGCGCGCCGCCAGCTGCGCACTCAGCTGGCCGGCTTGCTCGACCATGCGGAAGTGCTGCGCGCGGCGCAGACGGATCACGAAATCTTCCTGCCACAGCGTGCCGCCCTGCAGGTCGACAAAACGCGAGCGCACATTGCCGGCGGCGCGCGTGTTGCGCGCGCAATCCAGGATCTCGCTGCCCTCGGGCAGGCCGTTCTCGTCCAGCTGCAGCACGTGGCTGCCGGGGCGCAGGTTGTCGAAATGCCAGCGGCCGCGGGCATCGGTCAGCACATAGCGGCCATCTTCGAGATACAGGCGCGCCCCGGCCACCGGCTGCGCCCGTGCCAGGTCGGCGGCGGCGCAACTTTCGGCCGCACGCACGCGACCGGCGAGCAGTGCGCGGCTGCGCATCAGTTCCTCGCGCACGCCGACCGTGGCGCGCGCCTCGTTGGAGATCACGGCGCCGCTGCTGGCGCGCGCGCGGTTGACCGCGGTGCCGAGCGGCGTGGCGGCCGTCACTTCGGTGATGTAGCTGATGCGGCGCACGCCGTTGCCGGCCAGCGTGCCGAGCGGAATGACGAGATCGCGGCCGTTGCCGGCAATCTGCGGATCGGCCTGCTTCACGCCATCGACCTTGAGCGTGCCGCGGCGGTAGCGGAAGCCCGGCGGCAGCACGTCACGCAGCTCGACACCGGTGAAGGCCGAGGCCAGCACATTGGTGACGGTGACATCAAACGGCACGAAGTCGCCAATGGCGACCTCGGGACGGGAAGCGGTCTTGACCACGAACAGGCCGCTGCCGGCGGCATCCACCGGCAGGTCGACCCGCAACGGCGGACCCAGCGGCACGTTGAACACATCGCCGCGCGAACCGCCACCAACGACATAGGGCCCGTCCGGCACCGACGCGAAATCGGCATCGGCACGCGCCGTCGGAAATACATAGCCCGGCGGCAACTGGTCGACCTCGAGGCGGTAGTCGCGTCCGGCCGGCACATACGGGAAACGGTATTCGCCCGGCCGCAGCTGGTAGTCGATGACGCCGGTGCTGAATGCCGTGCCGGTGAACACCGGATTGGGATAGGCCTCGCCGGCATCACCGGTGACCATGGCCGGCTGGCCGCTGGCGACATCGATCAGCGTGACGCGCGCATTGTCGATGCGCAGGCCGCTCGCCGAATCGAAGACCAGGCCGAAGGGATCGACCAGCACGGCTTCGGCCTCGGCATCAACCTCGTAGCGCGCGGCAATGGTGTCGGTGGAGTGCACGCTGAGCAGGCAGTCCGCTGCCACGGCCGCCTCGGTGGTGTTGATGAAGCCGGCGAAAATGCCGGTGTCGATGCCGGTTTCGGCGAGCAGCAGCACTTCGCTGTCGCCGTTTGCCGTGTTACTGACCGTGAGTTCCAGCGTGTCGCGCGTGAACGCATCGAGATTGCGCGCCACGTCCTCGACCAGGAAGAACACCGGCTCGCCAACGCGGTATTCGGCGGCAGAGGCCAGCGGATAGGCGGCCGGCAAGGGCGGCAGGTTGCCGCTGGCCACGCCGTGGAAGGCCGGCTGCGCCTGCGCCGCACCGGCGCAGAAAGTGGGTGCGAGGCTCGCACTGAGTTCGGAAGCCGACGGTGCGTAGCGCAGGAAGGCCACATTGGCCGACACCCGGATGGACACCGAGGCCTGCGCCAGCAGCACGCCGGCAGAACTCAGGCGGGCATGGCTGGTGATGACCGAACCGGGAGTCGCCGCCTGCAACGACAGCGGCGCCAGCAAAAACGCAACTGCCACGAGTGCGTGGCACCCGTGGCAGAGGCGTCTTGCCAGACT
>DAIRDY010000035.1:0-14492 GCA_036795935.1 Moraxellaceae bacterium
GAATTCGCGCCCCTTCGTCGCCATTGCCCGCGCCCTGCTCGCGCACGGCGTGCGCGTGCCCGAGGTGCTGGCGGCCGACTTTCATCAGGGCTTCATGCTGCTCGGGGACTTCGGCGATGCGCTGCTGCGCCCGGCGCTGACGCCGGCCACCGTCGATGCGCTCTATGCCAAGGCCATGGATGCGCTGTTGCACTTGCAGCACTGCGACGACGTGCCGGGCCATGCACTGCCCGCCTATGACCGCCAGCGCCTCACCGACGAGATGGCGCTCCTGCGCGACTGGTTCGTGGCGCGCTACCTGGGTCTCGCGCTCAACACCGAGCAGCAGGCGGTGCTGGAAAACGCCTTTGTCAGCATTGTCGAGGCCGTGCAGGCGCAGCCGCAGGTCTTCGTGCATCGCGACTACCATTCGCGCAACCTGATGCTGCTGGTCGACGGCTCATTGGGCGTCATCGATTTCCAGGATGCCGTCACCGGCCCGGTGAGCTACGACCTCGTGTCCCTGCTGCGCGATGCCTATGTGGTCTGGCCGCAGGCCGATGTCGAGCGCTGGGTGCGCGAATTTGCTGCCCGCCTGCGCCATGAGCACCGCCTGACGGGTGTCGACGATGCCACCTTCCAGCGCTGGTTCGACTGGATGGGCGCGCAGCGTCACCTCAAGGTGGTGGGCATCTTCGCGCGCCTGTCGCTGCGCGACGGCAAGCATGGCTATCTCGACGACATTCCTGTGGTCTACAACTACCTGCTGGCCGAGATCCGGCCCTATCCCGAGCTGCATGCGCTGTTCGAGCTGCTGCGTGGCACCGTGCTGCCGGCCTATCTCGCGAAGCGGCCCGAGGCGGCTGCCGAGCTTGGCCACTGGGTGGCCTGAGCGATGAAGGCCATGATCCTGGCGGCCGGGCTCGGCACGCGCATGCGCCCGCTCACCGACCACACGCCAAAACCCCTGCTGGCGGTGGGCGGCAAGCCGCTGATCGTCTGGCACATCGAGGCACTGGCGCGTGCCGGTTTTCGCGACATCGTCATCAATACCGCATGGCTGGGGGACCGGCTGGAGGCGGCGCTCGGCGACGGCGCCGCCCTCGGCGTGCAGATCCGCTGGTCGCACGAGGGCGAGCCGCTGGAAACCGCCGGCGGCATCGTGCAGGCGCTGCCGCTGCTCGGCGATGCGCCCTTTCTCGTGGTCAACGGCGACATCTGGCTGCGGTATGACTTCCTGCACCTGCATACCGCGCAGGCGCACATGACGGCGCTGGCGCACCTCGTGCTGGTCGGCAATCCCGCGCACAATCCCGGCGGCGACTTTGCACTCGAGGGCCGCGTGTTCGAAGGCGTGGAGTGTCGCGTGCGCAGCGCGGGCGAGCCGCGCCTTACCTTTGCCGGGCTGTCGGTGCTGCATCCGGCGCTGTTCGCCGGCCTTGCGCCCGGCAAGCGCGCGCTGGCGCCGCTGTTGCGCGAGGCCATGGCGGCCGACCGTGTCAGCGGCGAGTATTTCGCCGGCCCCTGGGTCGATGTCGGCACGCCGGCGCGGCTGGCGGAGCTGGATGCGCAGGTCCGCGCCGGCGCCATTTGAGGTCTTTTCCGACAGCTGCCCCTGGCGTTGTCCCTGTTTTCCACCGGAGCTGCCATGAGCGACTACCTGATTGCCCCGTCCATCCTCTCCGCCGATTTTGCCCGCCTGGGCGAGGACGTCGACCGCGTGCTCTCCGCCGGTGCCGACATCGTGCACTTCGACGTGATGGACAACCACTATGTGCCCAACCTGACCATCGGCCCCATGGTCTGCAAGGCGCTGCGCAAGTACGGGGTGACGGCGCCCATCGACGTGCACCTGATGGTGAAGCCGGTGGACCGCCTGATCGGCGATTTCATCGAGGCCGGCGCCACCTACATCACCTTTCACCCGGAGGCCTCCGAGCACATCGACCGTTCGCTGGCGCTGATCCGGTCCGGCGGCTGCAAGGCCGGCCTCGTGTTCAATCCGGCGACGCCGCTGCATCACCTCGATCACGTCATGGACAAGCTCGACATGGTGCTGCTGATGAGCGTGAACCCCGGCTTTGGTGGCCAGGCCTTCATTCCGCACACGCTGGAAAAGCTGCGCGCGGCACGCGCCAAGATCGCTGCCAGCGGCCTGCCCATCCGGCTCGAGATCGACGGCGGCGTCGGCGTGAAGAACATCCGCGCCATTGCCGAGGCCGGTGCCGACACCTTTGTTGCCGGCTCCGCCATCTTCAATGCGCCGGACTATGCCGAGGTGATCCGGCAGATGCGTGCCGAGCTGGCGCAGGTGACGCGCTGATGGCGCTGTTTGCGCCGCTCGGCTTCACGCCGCGGCTGGTGATGTTCGACCTCGACGGCACCCTGGTCGATTCCGCGGCCGACATCGCGCTGGCGCTGAACCGTGCCCTGGGCGACCTCGCGCTGCCGGCGGTCACCGAGGCGCAGGTGCGCGACTGGGTCGGGCGTGGTGCCTCGCGCCTCGTCTATTGCGTGCTGGCTCACCTGCACCGCCCGGCCGACCTGCACGATGCGCTGCTGGCGCGCTTCATGGCCCGCTACCAGGCGGCAGTCTGCGCGGCGAGCACGCCCTATGCGGGCGCGCGCGAGCTGCTGGTCGCCTGTCGTGCCGAGGGCATTGCGCTGGCCTGCGTCACCAACAAGCCGTATGCGCCGGCGCGTGCGCTGCTCGAGGCACTGGACATGCTGGCGCCCTTCGACCTGCTGCTGGGCGGGGATTCGCTGCCGCACAAGAAGCCGCATCCGGCGCCGCTCCTGCACTGCCTGCAACACTTCGCCGTGCCGCCGGCGGCCGCGCTGATGGTGGGCGACTCGCGCAACGACGTGGAGGCGGCACAGGCCGCCGGGGTGCCGGTACTGGCCGTGCCCTATGGCTACAACCACGGCGAGCCGGTGGCCGACGCGCGCCCGGACTGGCTGGTTGAATCCCTCTCGGCGCTGCTTTAACCTTCGAGGCCTTCTTCTATATAGATATCGGTGACATCGTGACAGGTCTTGCCCCGGACATGCGCTGGCGCGGTTGGCGATGGTGAGTGCCACTCACCGGCGATCCGTTTCCTGCTGCCCGTTTCCCGAGTAAGACCATCATGACTGCCGATTCCTTCGCCGCCCTGGCGCAACAGGGCTATAACCGTGTGCCGGTCGTGCGCACGGTCCTCGCCGACCTCGACACCCCGCTGTCCGTCTACCTCAAGCTGGCCGACGCGCCCTTCACCTACCTGTTCGAAAGCGTGCAGGGCGGCGAGCGCTGGGGCCGCTATTCCATGATCGGCCTGCCGGCACGCACCGTGCTCACCGTGCGCGGCCATGCCGTGACCGTGACACGGGACGGTGCCGTGGTGGAGACCGCCCAGGCCGCGGACCCGCTGGCCTTCGTCGATGCCTTCCGCGCGCGCTACCGCGTGGCGCCCGTGCCCGGCCTGCCGAAATTCACCGGTGGCCTGGTCGGCTTTTTTGCCTATGACTGCGTGCGCTATGTCGAGAAGAAGCTCGCCGCCTGCGCCAAGCCCGATCCCATCGGCGCGCCCGACATCCAGCTCATGGTGTCCGAGGACGTGGTGGTCTTCGACAACCTGCGCGGCGAGCTGTTCCTGATCACCCATGTCGATCCGGCGGCGCCGGCGGCTGCCGACGAGGCGGGCAGGCGTCTCGATGCGCTGGTGCAGCGCCTGCGCGCCTCGCTCGACACGCAGGCCATGCATGCCACGGTGACGGCGCAGGTTTGCGAGACGGATTTCGTGTCCAGCTTCGGACAGGACGCCTTCAAGCGCGGCGTCGACCACATCAAGGACTACGTGCTGGCCGGCGACATCATGCAGGTGGTGCCGTCGCAGCGCATGAGCGCGCCGTTCAGCGCCTCGCCGATGCTGCTCTATCGCGCGTTGCGGCACCTGAATCCGTCGCCCTACATGTACTACATGCGCAGCGACGAGCTGACCATCGTCGGCTCCAGCCCGGAAATCCTGGCGCGCATGGAGGACGGCCGGGTCAGCGTGCGGCCGATTGCCGGCACCCGCAAACGCGGCGCCACGCCCGAGGCCGACGCCGCGCTCGAAGCCGAGCTCTTGGCCGACCCCAAGGAAATCGCCGAGCACCTGATGCTGATCGACCTCGGCCGCAACGACGTCGGCCGTGTCGCGCAGACCGGGCAGGTGAAGGTCACCGAGAAGATGGTGGTGGAGCGCTATTCGCACGTGATGCACATCGTTTCCAACGTGGACGGCGTGCTGCGGCCCGAGGTCGGCGCCATGGACGTGCTGCGCGCCACGCTGCCGGCGGGCACGCTCTCCGGTGCGCCCAAGGTGCGTGCCATGGAAATCATCGACGAGCTGGAGCCGGTCAAGCGCGGCATCTATGGTGGCGCGGTCGGCTATCTCGGCTGGAGCGGCAACATGGACACCGCCATCGCCATCCGCACCGCGGTGATCAAGGACGGCATCATGCATGTGCAGGCCGGCGCCGGCGTGGTGGCCGACTCCGTGCCCGAGTCGGAGTGGCAGGAAACCCTGAGCAAGGCGCGGGCGCTGATGCGTGCCGCCGAAGTGGCCACGGCGGAGCAGGCGACGGGAGAGATGCTGCCATGATCCTCATGATCGACAACTACGATTCGTTTACGTACAACATCGTGCAGTACCTGGGCGAGCTCGGCCAGGACGTGAAGGTGGTGCGCAACGACGAGATCACGCTCGCCGACATTGAACGGCTCGCGCCCGAGAAAATCGTCATATCCCCCGGCCCCTGCTCGCCCAACGAGGCCGGCATTTCCATGGCGGCCATCGAACACTTCGCCGGCAAAATTCCACTGCTGGGCGTGTGTCTGGGGCACCAGAGCATCGGCCAGGTGTTCGGCGGCAAGGTGGTGCGCGCACGCCAGGTCATGCATGGCAAGACCTCGCCGATCTTCCACCGCAATGTCGGCGTGTTCAGCGGCCTCAACAATCCGCTGACGGCCACCCGCTACCACTCGCTGATCGTCGACAAGGCCACGCTGCCGGACTGCCTCGAGATCACCGCCTGGACGCAACACGAGGACGGCTCCATGGACGAGATCATGGGCCTGCGCCACAAGACGCTGGCGGTCGAGGGCGTGCAGTTCCATCCCGAGTCCATCCTCACCGAGCAGGGCCACGAGCTCTTGAAGAACTTCCTGGAGGGCAAATGAGCATGGATATCAGGACGGCGCTTGCGCGCGTGGTCGACCGCATCGACTTGAGCCTTCCGGAAATGCAGGACGTAATGCGCGCCATCATGACCGGGCAATGCTCGGACGCGCAGATTGCCGCCTTCCTGGTGGCGCTGCGCATGAAGAGCGAGTCGCTGGACGAGATCGAGGGCGCGGCGCGCGTGATGCGCGAGCTGATGACGCCGGTTGACCTGGGCGACCTCGGGCATGTGGTCGACATCGTCGGCACCGGTGGCGACGGCGCCAACCTGTTCAATGTGTCCACCGCCTCGGCCATGGTGATTGCCGCGGCCGGCGGTCATGTCGCCAAGCATGGCAATCGTGCGGTGTCCTCAAGCAGCGGCAGCGCCGACCTGCTGGCCGAAGCCGGGCTCAACCTGGCCATCACGCCGGAGCAGGCGGCGCGCTGCATCCGCGAGATCGGCGTCGGCTTCCTGTTTGCCGTGAACCACCATGCGGCGATGAAGCATGCCATCACCGCGCGGCGCGAGGTCGGCCTGCGTACCGTGTTCAACATCCTCGGCCCGCTGACCAACCCGGCCGGCGTGAAGCGCCAGGTCATCGGCGTGTTCAACGGCCGGCTTTGCCGGCCGCTGGCCGAAGTGCTGCAGCGCCTTGGCAGCGAGCATGTGCTGGTGGTGCATGCCCGTGACGGCCTTGATGAATTCAGCATTGCTACCGCCACCGATGTGGCCGAACTGAAGCATGGCGTCATCACCGAATACACGCTGACGCCGGAAGACGTGGGGCTCAAGAGCCAGAGCCTGGTCGGCCTGACCGTGGGCAGTGCCGCCGAGTCGCTGGCGCTGATCCGCGATGCCCTGGGCAAGCGTCAGGGCGAGCACGCGGACAAGGCAGCCGACACCATTGCCTTCAATGCCGGTGCCGGCATTTATGCCGCCGGGCTCACGGCCACGCTGCCGCAGGGGGTGGCACTGGCGCATGACGTGATCTGGTCCGGGCAGGCGCTGGAAAAGTTCGACAACCTGCGTGAATTCACGCGCGCCTTTGCCAGCGCCTGATAGCGGTTTTGCAGGTGCGGATTCATCCGCACATCAACGGTTTTGTGCGGGTGAGCCCGCCGCGACGAGAAGCAAGATGGCCGTACCCACCATTCTCCAGAAGATTCTGGATCGCAAGGTCGAGGAAGTGGCGCGCGACAGGAAGCGCATGAGCCTGGCCGACCAGGAGGCGCTCGCGCGCCATGCCGATCCGGTGCGCGGCTTCCAGCAGGCCATCGAGCAGAGGATTGCCGGTGGCCAGGCGGGTGTGATCGCCGAGATCAAGAAGGCTTCGCCCAGCCAGGGCGTGATCCGCGCGGACTTCCGTCCGGCCGACATCGCCCGTTCCTATGCAGAGGCCGGTGCCGCCTGCCTGTCGGTGCTGACCGATGTCGACTTCTTCCAGGGCAGCAACGACTACCTGCAGGCGGCGCGTGCGGCCTGTGCCTTGCCGGTGATCCGCAAGGACTTCCTGATCGACCCCTATCAGGTGGTCGAGGCGCGCGCCATCGGCGCCGACTGCGTGCTGCTGATTGTCTCGGCACTGGGCGATGCGCAGCTGGCCGAACTCAATGCCTGTGCCCGCGAGTTCGGCCTCGACGTGCTGGTGGAAGTGCATGATGCCGAGGAGCTGGAGCGCGCACTGCCGCTGCCGGGGGCGCTGCTCGGCATCAACAACCGCAACCTCAAGACCTTCGAGGTCAGCCTGCGCAACACGCTGGACCTGTTGCCGCGCATTCCGGCCGGCCGCCGCGTGGTCACCGAAAGCGGCATTCACACGCCTGCCGATGTCGCGCTGATGCGCGCTAACGAGGTGCATGCCTTCCTGGTCGGCGAAGCCTTCATGCGTGCGCCCGAGCCGGGTGAAAAGCTGGCCGAACTGTTCCGCTGAAGCGGACCCTGCTGCCGAAACGACAACGCCCGCCCTGCGGGCGTTGTCGTTTCCGGCCGGGGCTCAGCCGCCGGCGCGCTGCCGTGTCAGCGGCACATGGCGCGGGCGCAGTTCGACGACGCGGCTCTCGGCCTCATGCAGGTAGCGGTCGAAACAGGCGGCGATCACGCGCAGCAGCAGCCGGCCTTCGGCGCTGACCACGAGCGCATCACTGCCGACCTGCACGAGTCCGTCGTCGGCCAGCGGCGAGAGGCGTGCCAGCGCTTCGCGGAAATAAATGTGGAAGCGGATGCCGTGGCGCGCCTCGAGTGCCGGAATGTCGACCCGTGCCTGGCACATCAGCTGCTGGATCAGGTCGGCCCGCAGCACGTCGTCACGGTCCAGCGTCACGCCGCGCCACAACGGTTGCCGGCCATGGCCGAGTGCGGCCTGCCAGTCGCCGAGTTCGCGGTGGTTCTGGCTGTAGCTGCGGTCGACATGGCTGATGGCGCTGACGCCGAAGCCGATCAGGTCACTGTCGGCATGCGTGGTATAGCCCATGAAGTTGCGGTGCAGCCGGCCGGCCTGCTGCGCCAGTGCCAGCTCGTCGTCAGGACGTGCGAAGTGATCCATGCCGACATACGCATAACCGGCCGCCGTGAGCTCGCGGATGGCCAGTTGCAGCAGTGCGAAGCGCGTGTCGGCATCGGGCAGGTCGGCCGCGCGGATCTGCCGCTGTGGCGGGAACAGTGCCGGCATGTGCGCATAGCTGTAGATGGCCAGACGGTCCGGCGCCATCGCCAGCACCGCATCCAGCGTGCGGGCAAAGCCCTGCAGCGTCTGCTTCGGCAGGCCGTAGATAAGGTCGATGTTCAGTGAGCGGAAGCCGTTGTCACGACAGGCGTCGACCACGGCCCGTGTTTCCGCCACGCCCTGCGGCCGGTTGATGGCGGCCTGCACGTCGGCATCGAAGTCCTGCACGCCGAGGCTGGCGCGGTTGAAGCCGCTCGTGGCGAGTGTCGCGATGGCCGCAGCATCGACAGTGCGCGGGTCCAGCTCGATGGAGAAGTCGCGGTCGGCGCGCGGGCTGAAGTGGAAGTGCTCGCCCAGCGTGCGCACCAGTGCCGCCAGCTGCTCCGGTGCCAGGAAATTCGGCGTGCCGCCGCCCAGATGCAGTTGCACCACCTCGCGCCCGGTCGTGAACAGCGGCGCGATCAGCGCGATTTCCTGCGCGAGGTCGGCCAGATAGCGTTCGGCTTGGCGGCGGTCACGGGTGACGATGCGGTTGCAGCCGCAGTAGAAGCAGGGGCTGGCACAGAACGGCACATGCACATACAGCGACAGCGGGCGCCCGCTGGCATTGCTGGCGGCGGCTGCGGTCGCGAAGTCGTCGTGGCCGAAGCGGCTGTCGAACTGCGGTGCCGGCGGGTAGGAGGTGTAACGCGGGGTGGGCCGGTCGTGGCGGCGCAGGGCGGCGCTTGCGGCAGGGGGCATGGTATCCATGCTGCCAGAGTAGGCAGCGGGCGGCAGGACGGCCTTGACGGTGGTCAAGGCCGGCGCGTGTCAGCGGGTGCCGAAGATCACCATGGTCTTGCCCTTGACCGAGATCAGTCCCTGCTCCTCCAGCGACTTCAGCACGCGGCCGACCATTTCGCGCGAGCAGCCGACGATGCGGCCGATTTCCTGGCGCGTGATCTTGATCTGCATGCCGTCGGGATGGGTCATGGCGTCAGGCTGCTTGCAGAGGTCGAGCAGCGTGCGGGCGACACGGCCGGTGACGTCGAGGAAGGCGAGATCGCCCACCTTGCGCGTGGTGGCGCGCAGGCGGCCGGCGAGCTGGGCGGAGAGGGCGAAGATCAGGCCGGCGTCCTGGCGCGCCAGTTCCTTGAACTTTGGGTAACTGATCTCGGCCACTTCGCACAGGGTCTTGGCCTTGATCCAGGCCGAGCGCACCGGCTTGTCCTCGAACAGGCCCATTTCGCCGAAGAAGTCGCCGGCATTCAGGTAGGCGACGACCATCTCGCGGCCCTCGTCATCCTCGATGACCACCGAGACCGAGCCGGCGATGATGAAATAGAGCGTGTCGCCAGCGTCACCGGCGTAGATAATGGTGCTGCGCGCCGGGTACTTGCGGCGGTGGCACTGGTCGAGAAAGGTGTCGATATTCGGAACGTGGGCGTTGACCGGCAGGCGTGCCATCGTGGCGTCCTCTATATGCCGTTATCGTTATATGCGAGCGACCATAGCACAGCTTTTGTGGGGCATTAAGCGTTGCAGGTGTGAATTTGTGCCGGTTTCTGACGTATCCGGTCAGGCGGCATGTTGAGGAGGATGAAGTGAAAGCCAGAGTGAAATGGGTGGAAGACGTGACCTTCATGACCGAGTCCGGCAGCGGTCATGCCGTCATCGTCGATGGCGCGCCGGAATATGGTGGCCGCAACCTGGGTCCGCGCCCCATGGAATTGCTGCTGATGGGCATGGGCGGCTGCACGGCCTTTGACGTGATCACCATCCTGCGCAAGGCGCGCCAGGAAGTCACTTCCTGTGAGGCGGTGCTCGAGGCCGAGCGTGCCGATGCGGTGCCGGCAGTGTTCACGAAAATCCATGTGCACTTCATCATCAAGGGCCGCGAGCTGCGCGAGCCACAGGTGAAGAAGGCGGTCGACCTGTCGGCTGACAAATACTGCTCGGCGTCCATCATGCTGGGGCAGGCCGGTGTGGTCATCACCCATGATTACGAGATCGTGGCCGAGTGAAGGCGGTCGCGCCGCCAACAGGGAGTCGGACATCATGAAGCGTCTTGCATTGCTGTTTCCGTTGCTGCTGGCCGGCTGCCAGCTGCTGCCCGGCAATACCCGGGTCGAGTCCGTGCACAGCGAGAAGCCGTCGGCGGCGACGCTGCAGAAAGTGCTGGTGCTGGGCATCAGTGTCACCGACGAATTGCAGGCGGCGCTGGAGAAGGCCTTCGTGCGCGAACTCGCTGCCCAGGGGCGGCAGATCATTCCCTCGTCGCAGTGGTATGCAGACGGCCGCCTGCCGCCGCGCGAGCAGGTCGAGGCGCGGGTGCGGGCCGAGGGCGTGACCGCGGTGCTGGTCATGCGCCTCGAGAATTACCAGGAGGTGCCGGTGCAGGAGCCGCGGGTCGTGCTCTTCACGCCGGCGCGCACACCGGAGGCGCGCGTGGGCTGGGCGGCGGAGCCCTGGCACGGTGCCATGGAGGCGCAGCAAATGCGCGAGCGCGCGCCGCTGGTGGAGCGCCGGGTGACAGTGGTGACGCGGCTTTACGACACCGCCAGCCAGCAGCTGGTCTGGGAGGCGCATACGCAGACCGTGCTCGAAGGCGAAAACGTCAAGCGTGACGCCGCCGGTTTCGCGGCGACCATCGTGCGCCAGTTGCGCGAGAACGGCTGGCTCTGAGTCGTTTGCTGCGGGCATGAAAAAGGCGCCGGATGACGGCGCCTTTTTTGTTGCGTTGGTTTGGCCGAGCTCGTCGCGCGTCGTTCAGAGGCGATAGACCGTGTGCGTCATCACCCGCGACACCAGTCCCATTAGGCCCTTGACCGGGCCCGGCAGTTCCGCGGCACCGGCACGCAATGCCATCTGCATGTGCTGGGCTTCGTCGTGATGCATCTGGTCGAGGATGGCGCGGGTTTTCTCGTCCTGCACCGGCAAGCGCGCCATGTGGCCTTCCAGGTGCGCGCAGACCTGTTTCTCGGTTTCGGCGACAAAGCCCAGGCTCCATTTGTCGCCGGCGATGCCGGCGGCGGCACCGATGCCGAAGGACATCGCATACCACAGCGGATTCAGGTAGCTGGTGTGCGAGCCCAGCTCGCTGACACGGGCCTCGCACCAGGCCAGGTGGTCTTCCTCTTCGCGTGCGGCCTGTTCCATTTCGGCGCGCACCTCCGGCAGCCGGGCGGTCAGCGCCTGGCCCTGGTACAGCGCCTGGGCGCAGACCTCGCCGGTATGGTTGATGCGCATGAGGCCGGCGACGTGGCGGCGCTCGGCCTCGTCCAGCGGCGCCTCGCCATGCGGGGCGGCCGGATTCGGGCGCTGGGCCTGCACGGCCTGTGGCGCGACCGTGCGCAGCGCACGGTCGGCCCCGGTGATGAAGCGGTCGATCAGTGAATAGCGGCGGTGGCTCATGGCGGCAGCATCCTGGGTGCGGGGTGGGCTCAGCCCGGCGGCCAGCCCAGCTGGCGGCCGGCCAGCAGGTGCAGGTGGATGTGGTAGACGCTCTGTCCGCCGTCGCCGTTGCAGTTCATCACGACGCGGTAGCCGCTGTCGGCAACGCCCAGCTCGCCGGCCAGTTGCGTGGCGGTGGCCAGCATCTCGCCGAGCAGCGCGCTGTCGGCGGCCGGCACGTCGTTCAGCGTGGCGTAATGCTGTTTGGGGATGACCAGCACATGCAGCGGCGCCTGCGGAAACAGGTCGTGGAAGGCGATCAGGCGGTCGTTCTCGAAGGCGATGCGTGCCGGGATCTGGTGCGTCGCGATCTTGCAGAAGATGCAGTCCATGGGGAGGGCCTCATTTCTTGCGCGCCGGCGGCGGGTTGAGCAGGGTGGCCAGCGGCACATAGGGGCCGAGCGGCACCAGGTCGTAGGCGATCAGACCGGCACGGCTGAGCGGCAGCGACTCTACCAGCTTTTCCGCCTCCTCCAGATGCTCCACCTCAAGAATGAACACGGCGCCGGGGCGGTCCTGGCGGAAATACCACTGGCGGATGTGGCCGGCCAGATACAGGTTGACCACGGCCCGCACTTCCTCGCCGAGGCGTGCCTTCACCTTGTCCTCGGTGGTGCCGGGCAGGATGCGGTCCATGGCCAGCACCAGCCGCGGCGTGCTGACCACCGGGGCAGCGCCCTGGGCGGCCGGTGGCGGGGTGTCCGCGGCGGCCGGCAGCACCGGCAGCAGGCCGCAGAGCACGATCATCAAGGCTTTCACATCCTCGCTCCTTTTTGTCGGCGGCCGGGGCGGGCGGCCCTGCGCAAACCGGCGCCATGGCCGTATAATGCGCGCCCTGTCCCGCCCTTGTCCTGTTCCCATGCCTCCCGAAACCACGTCTCCTGCGCCCCTCAAGCGGCGCGCCCTGGCCCTGATCTCCGGTGGCCTCGATTCGCTGCTGGCCGTGCGTGTCGTGCAGGAGCAGGGCATCGAGGTCGAGGGTATCAATTTCTTCACCGGTTTCTGCGTCGAAGGCCACACCCATGCCATCCGCAAGCAGGACCAGCGCAAGGAGAAGCGCAACAACGCACTGTGGGCGGCCGAGCAGCTCGGCATTCCGCTGCACATCGAGGACATTTCGGCCGAGTACAAGGACGTGGTGCTGAACCCGAAACACGGTTACGGCGCCAACCTGAATCCCTGCCTCGACTGCAAGATCTTCATGGTCGGCAAAGCTGCTGCCATGGTGAACCGGGCACGCCAGTTTGCCCATGAACAGGGCTTCGACTTCATCATCACCGGCGAGGTGGTGGGGCAGCGCCCGAAGTCGCAGCGGGCGGCCACCATGCCCATCATCGCGCGCGAGTCGGGCGCCGACGACCTGCTGCTGCGTCCGCTGTCGGCGAAGAACATGGCCGTGACCCGGCCCGAGCGCGAGGGCTGGGTGGACCGCGAACGCCTGTACGGTTTCAGCGGCCGCTCGCGCCAGCCGCAGATCGAGCTGGCGAAGAAGTTCGGTTTCAGCGAGTGGGCACAGCCCGCCGGCGGCTGCTGTTTCCTGACCGATGAAAGCTACTCGCGCAAGCTGGCCGACCTCTGGCAGGCCCGCGGCGAGCGCGACTACGAGCTGGACGACATCATGCTGCTCAAGGTCGGTCGGCATGTGCGGCCGGCCCCGCACTACAAGCTCATCGTCGGCCGCGAGGAAGGCGAGAACAATTTTCTGGAAGGCTACCGCCGCGAGTTCCACCACATCCGCATCCTGAGCCACAACGGCCCGCTGACGCTGGTGGATGGCAGTCCGGACGAGGCCGACCTGCTGGAGGCGGCACGCATTGCCGGTCGCTTCAGCCAGGGGCGGGATGCCGAGGCCATCGAGGTGGAGATCACCCGCCGTGGCGGCCTGGCCCGGCAGCTCACGGTGGTGCCGCGACGCAGCGCGGAAGTGCCCGAGGCCTGGTATGTCTGAGCCGGAAGCAATCGTGCACCATGTTGATGCGCGACGGCTGCTGTGTCCGCTGCCGGTCATCCGCACCCAGAATGCCGTGAAGCCTCTGCCAGATGGTGCGATCGTGCTGGTAACGGCTACAGATCCGGGGGTAACGCACGACATCCCCGCCTGGTGCCGGGTGCATGGCCATGATGTGCTGGCGGTGGACAGGGTGGATGACGAGATTCAGGTGCGCCTGATGGTGCACAAAAAGCAGGCCTGAGCACTCTATTGGTGCTTAACTGCGAGTCATGTTCTTTTTTGGTGCTTTTACGGGAGTCAAAAGCACCACCGTGGCCGTCGGGGCCCGCCAGTGGCGGGCTTTGCCGGACTGGTACGAGTTTTGCTCCCAACCGCGGCACAGTGTTCGCGAACCGTTTTTCCGGCAGTGCATGGCTGCCGGGGTGGTTCGGGAACGCGGCCTTCCCCGAATGAACGCATGCTCCCGGAGAGAGAAACATGTCGAAGAAGACGCTTGGTCTGATCAAAGAACACGAAGCGAAGTGGGTTGACCTCCGCTTCACCGATACCAAGGGCAAGGAGCAGCACGTCTCCTTCCCGGCCAGCACGGTTTCCGAAGAAACCTTCGTCACCGGCAAGATGTTTGACGGTTCCTCCATCTCTGGCTGGAAGGGCATCGAAGCCTCCGACATGATCCTGCTGCCGGACGACGAAACCGCCTTCATGGACCCGTTCTTCGACGAGCCGACCGTGGTCGTGACCTGCGACGTCATCGAGCCGAACACCATGACCGGCTACGAGCGCGATCCGCGTTCCATCGCCAAGCGCGCCGAGGCCTACCTGAAGTCCACCGGTATCGGTGACACCGCCTTCTTCGGTCCGGAACCCGAATTCTTCGTGTTCGACGAAGTGAAGTGGAAGGTCGGCATGGGTGCCGTGTCCCACGAGCTGATCGCCGAAGAGGCCGCCTGGTCCACCAACAACGATTACGAGGGTGGCAACACCGGCCACCGTCCGCGCGTGAAGGGCGGTTACTTCCCGGTGCCCCCGGTCGATTCCGGCCAGGACCTGCGTGTCGCCATGTGCAACGCCATCGAGGCCATCATGGGCCCGGGCCGCGTTGAAGTGCAGCACCACGAAGTGGCTTCCTGCCAGAGCGAAATCGGCGTGTCCTTCAACACGCTGGTGCGCAAGGCCGACGAAGTGCAGCAGCTCAAGTACGCCGTGCTGAACACTGCCCATGCCTTCGGCAAGACCGCGACCTTCATGCCCAAGCCGATGGTCGGTGACAACGGCTCCGGC
>DAIRDY010000036.1:0-14427 GCA_036795935.1 Moraxellaceae bacterium
CTTGTAGAGCACGCGGTCGGCCTGCGCACGCGTGGCGCGCACGGCCGGCCCCTTGCGACTGTTGAGGATGCGGAACTGGATGCCGGCCTGGTCGGTGGCCAGCGCCATGGCGCCGCCCAAGGCATCGATTTCCTTCACCAGGTGCGACTTGCCGATGCCGCCGATGGCCGGGTTGCAGCTCATCTGCCCCAGGGTCTCGACGTTGTGCGTGAGCAACAGCGTGCGGCAGCCCATGCGCGCGGCCGCGAGCGCGGCTTCGGTGCCGGCATGGCCACCGCCGATCACGATCACGTCATAGGAATGGGGATAGCGCATGGGGAAAACCCGGCGTCCAGGGACAAAAGGGGGAGCGTAGTATACGGGCTTGGCCCGGCAATTGAAGCCGGCTGCTCGTTTTCTGAGCAGTGGTGCGCAGACCGCCACGGCGCCCGCCCGAGCGCGGCAAGCAAGTGCCCGCTTACTTGCCGATGCAAAAGCTGCTGAAGATGCGGCCGAGGAGGTCGTCCGGGGTAAAGGCGCCGGTGATTTCGGACAACGCGTCCTGGGCCTGGCGCAGGTCTTCGGCCAGCAATTCGCCGGCAGCGGCCCCCGTGAGCTGCGCGCGCCCGGCCAGCAAGCTGGCCTCGGCGCGCGCCAGCGCCTCAAGGTGGCGGCGGCGCGCCGTGAACAGACTGGCACCGCCGCTCTGGAAGCCCATGGCCTGCTTCAGCGCCTCGCGCAGCAGGTCGAGTCCCTGCCCGCTCCGGGCCGACAGCCGGACCTCCGTGTACTCGCCGCGCTGGCCCCGGCCAATCCCCGCGGCAGGCAGCAGGTCGCCCTTGTTGGCCACCAGCAGCAGCTTGTCCGGCGCGGGCAAGGGCGCAAAGAACTGCGCGGCCTCGGCCAGCGGATCGCCGCCCAGGGTGGCGTCGTAGACGAACAGCACGCGGTCGGCACTTGCCACCTCGCGCAAGGCACGCCGCACACCTTCCTGCTCGACCACGTCACCGGTCTCGCGCAGACCGGCGGTATCGATGATGTGCAGTGGCATGCCGTCGATCTGGATCTGCTCGCGCAGCACGTCGCGCGTGGTGCCGGCAATGTCGGTGACGATGGCCGCCTCGAAGCCGGCCAGCGCATTGAGCAGGCTGGATTTGCCGGCATTCGGCCGGCCGGCGATCACCACGCGCATGCCCTCGCGCAGCAGCGCACCCTGCCGGGCTTCTGCCTGCACGCTTTCCAGTTGCGCGATCACGGCATCGAGATCGGCGGCAATGCGGCCGTCGCCGAGAAAATCGATTTCTTCTTCCGGGAAATCGATGGCGGCCTCGACATGCAGGCGCAGCGTGATCAGTGCCTCGACCAGCGCACCGACCTTTTGCGAAAACACGCCGGACAGCGAACGCATGGCCGAACGCGCAGCATCGGCCGAGCCCGCCTCGATCAGGTCAGCAATCGCCTCGGCCTGCGCGAGGTCGAGCTTGTCGTTAAGAAAGGCGCGTTCGGAAAACTCTCCGGGACGCGCGAGACGCGCGCCCAGTGCCAGTACGCGGCGCAGCAGCAGGTCGAGCACGACCGGGCCGCCATGGCCCTGCAGTTCAAGAACATCTTCGCCGGTGAAAGAGTGCGGACCCCGGAAAAAAATCGCGAGCCCCTGGTCGAGCACGCTGCCATCCTCATCATGAAAAGGCGAGAACTGTGCATGGCGTGGCGGCAGGCTGTCGCCGCGCTGCAATACCGCCTGGCCGATGGCCAGCGCACGCGGGCCGGAGACACGCACGATGCCGACACCACCTCGCCCCGGTGCCGTGGCGATGGCGGCAATCGTGTCGGCCGTTTTTGCAGATGGCGCGCTCATGTTTTTTCACCGTCGATGCGGAAGCGGTTGGCCGTAGCAGTGCAGGCAAAAAAGCAAAAAGGCTCCGCAAGGAGCCTTTTTGCCGTGGCGCTCAGGCTCAGGCCTTCTTCGCCGTTTTGGCCGCGTTTTCGATCTGTCGTGTAATCACCCACTGCTGGATGATGGACAGCGTGTTGTTCACCACCCAGTACAGCACAAGGCCGGAGGGGAACCACAGGAACATGAAGGTGAACACGACCGGCATGACCTTCATCACGCGGGCCTGCATGGGATCAGGCGGTGCCGGGTTCAGATGCTGCTGGATGAACATGGTGGCGCCCATGATCAGCGGCAGCACGAAATACGGGTCCATGGCCGAAAGGTCGTTGATCCAGAACATCCACTCGGCATGACGCAGCTCGACCGATTCCATCAGGCAGTAGTAAAGCGCGATGAACACCGGCATCTGTACCAGGATGGGCAGACAGCCGCCCAGCGGGTTGATCTTTTCTTTCTTGTACAGATCCATCATGGCCTGCGACATCTTCGCGCGGTCGCCGCCGAACTGCTCCTTGATGCGCGTCATTTCCGGCATCACCTGGCGCATCTTGGCCATGGACTTGTAGCTGGACGCTGACAGCTGGAAGAACGCCGCTTTCACCAGCACGGTAAGCAGGATGATGGCCCAACCCCAATTGCCGACCCAGCCATGAATCATGGTCAGCATCCAGAACAGGAACTGCGATACCGGCCACAGCCAGCCGTAATCGACGGTCAGTTCCAGACCCGGAGAAATCGCTTCCAGGTCTTTCTGGATCTTGGGGCCGACATACAGCTGCGCATTGAAGGTGTGCTGCGTACCAGGTGCCACCGTGGTCAGCGGGCCGATATAGCCGATGATGTTGTCGTTGCCGCTGCGGCGCGTGCTGTAGACGTTGCCGGTACCGGGTTCAGCCACCCAGGCACTGACAAAGTAATGCTGCAGGATGGCGGCCCAGCCACCGGTGACGGACTGCTTCAGCGGCTTGTCCGCAAAATCGTCGAAGCCGGCCTTGTTGTACGGCTTTTCGGGTGTCCACCAGGCACCACCCAGGAAAGTCATCATGCCAAAGCCCTGGGTGCTCGCACTCGGGTCTTTGCTGCTGTCACGCTTGAGCTGTGCGTAGAGCAGGCCACTCCACGGTGCGCTCCCGGCGTTGTCGATGACATGGCGGGTGGCAACAAGATAACTGCCGCGCGTGAAGGTGTAGATCTTGCGCACACTGACGCCGTTTTCGGCAGGCAGCGTGAGCACCACATCCAGCGTGTCATTACCCTCGGCGAGCGTGAAGTCGGTGCCGGTAGCCTGGTACTGCGGCCGTCCTGCTGAATTCGCGTCAGGGCCGTTGGGGCCGATGAGTCCGCTCTGGGCGACATAGGTGCGCGCCGGCGAGTTTTCCAGCAATACATACGGCGTGCTGCTGTCGACGCTGTCGGTGTAGGCGGGCAGTGCGGCATGCACGAGATCGCCGCCACGGGTATCGATCTGCACGTCGAGCACGTCGGTACGCACGCGCACGCGGCTGGTGCTGACGGCAGCAGTAGCCGATGGCGTCTCCACCGGCTGTGCGTGGCTCACCGCCACCGGCACATCGGGGACATCGCCGCCAGCGGCTGGTGCAGCAGGCACTTCAGGCGTTGTGGCAACGTCAGCGGCCGCCGTCGCAGCGCTGGCCGGTTGCTGGCCGTAATCCCGCTGCCAGCTCAGGATCAGCAGGTAACTGACAACGGCTATGCCGATGATGAGGAGCGTGCGACGCAGTTCCATAAATCAGGACGCCTTGTTGGCTTCAGGAGAATGAGGGGTTGCGTCGGTGATGACGCTGCCGGCGGGCGTTGCCCGCCAGGCGAAAATCTCGGGCACCGGATCATAGCCGCCCGGGGTGCCGGGATGACAGCGCAGGAGGCGCTTCGCCGCGAGCACGCTGCCACGCAACGGACCGTGCCGGCGGATGGCTTCTTCGGCATAAGCCGAGCAGGTCGGGTAAAAACGGCAATGCGGCGCCATCAGCGGACTGATGGCGTAGCGGTAGAACCGGATGGGGAGTATCAGCAGGATTTTCATGCGGAAGTCTCCGCAGATCCGTTGGCGGCAGCCTGTGCCGCCTTGCGTGCCGTACGCTTCCAGGCCTTTTCGAGTACAGCGGCAAACGCTGCAGGCTCGACATCAGCCAGTTCCTGGCGGGCCATGAAGATGATGTCCACGGCCGGCAAGTCTTGCTGGTGACGCCGGAAGCTGTCGCGGATGCGGCGCTTCAGACGGTTGCGGTCCACGGCCAGCCGGACTTTTTTCTTGGCGATCACCAGCCCCAGGCGGGGATGGTCAAGACCGTTGGGCCGGAGCAGCAGCACGAAGTGCTGCTCGCCGACCTTGAACGCCGTGCTGTCAAATACCGCCTTGAACTCCGCGGGACGCAGCAGTCGGTGCGTCCGCGGAAAGCGGTAGGCCGGGTTCAATGCAAGGTCGGGATCAGACGGTCAGGGACTTGCGGCCCTTGGCACGACGACGGGCGAGCACGGCGCGGCCGTTCTTGGTGGCCATGCGGGCACGGAAACCGTGGGTACGGGCGCGCTTGAGGGTGCTGGGCTGGAAAGTACGCTTCATGATCAGGACTCGAATATGGTCAAAATCCGACCGGGTCGGAAAAGGCCGGCCATTCTATGTAAGCGACCCCGGGCTGTCAATTTGCCCAAGGCCCCGGGTTTTCCGGCCGAGCGGCGTGCCGCGAGGCCGGCGCAGACCTGCCCTGCCCTTCGTACTTAATGATTTATATAAAGAGAAGAGATAGTTAGTTGTTAGTGTCTGCCATTTCTGTGCATAAGTGATTTTTGCGTTTGAAATTCAGTGACTTGGATGATCATGAATGCTGTGGACGGGCGGGGGTGCCGGCACTTGAAAAGCTGTGCCCACTTGTGGATAACTTAGCGCCTCACTTTTATGCCAAGGTTTCTGTCGGTGCTGTACGTGGGGTTTTCCACAGGCCACTGACAGGGGTTCTTGTTGCCTGTTGCCGCTGGTGACAGCAGGGGCCGATGGCTAAACTCCGCGCCCTTTTTTCTGGTTCAGGATGACATTGTGGCAATTTGGCCGGTCTGTCTGGAGCGTCTCCAGGACGAGCTCCCGCAGAATCTCTTCAACATGTGGATACGGCCGCTCCAGGCAGAGGAGCGGGCTGACGTGCTGCTGCTGCTCGCGCCCAACACCTTTTTTGTCCGTCATATCGCGGACAAGTACCTGCTGCGCATCCGCGAGCTGGTCAGTGATGTCGGTGCCGGGCGCCTGCAGGTGCAGCTCGAGGTGGGCAATCGCCAGGACCGTGATGCCGCGGCGTCAGCGGCGGTGGCTGCCAGTGCCCGCGCCAGCGCAGCCGTGCCCGCCCCTGCAGCGGGGGGCAATGCACGTGGCGAACCGGCGACAGAGGCCCTGCCCCGGCTGGCCAGCAACCTGAATCCGCTGTTCCTGTTCGAGAATTTCGTTGCCGGCAAATCCAACCAGATTGCGTTTGCGGCCTGCCAGCAGGTGGCGGAGAAGCCCGGTCTGGGTGGCCACAATCCCCTCTTCATCTACGGGCCGACCGGCCTCGGCAAGACCCACCTGATGCATTCGGTGGGCAATGCCGTGCTGCGCGCGAATCCGGATGCACGCATTCTTTACCTGAGTTCCGAGCGTTTCGTGCAGGACTTCATCACGGCGCTGCAGCGCGGCCTGATGAGCCATTTCAAGAGCCTCTACCGTTCGCTCGACGTGCTCCTCATCGACGACATCCAGTTCTTTGCCGGCAAGGGCAGCTCGCAGGAAGAGTTTTTCCACACCTTCAATGCACTGCTCGAAGGCTCCCGTCAGGTAATCCTGACATCCGACAAGTTTCCAAGAGAAATCAATGAGTTGGATGAACGCCTCAAGTCCCGCTTTGCGTGGGGCCTGACGCTGCAGGTGGAGCCGCCGGAACTCGAGACACGCACCGCCATCCTGATGAAGAAGGCCGAGCAGAACGGCATTGTGCTGCCGCAGCCCTCGGCGTTCTTCATTGCGCAGCATGTGCAGGCCAATGTGCGCGAGCTCGAAGGCGCCCTCAACAAGGTGATTGCCACCGCGCGCTTCAAGGGCCGGCCCATCGATCTCGAGATGGTGCGCGAATCGCTGAAGGATGTGCTGGCGGTGCGCGCCAAGCAGATCAACATCGAAAACATCCAGAAGGTGGTGGCCGAGTACTACCGCATCCCGCTGCGCGAACTCACCGGCAAGAAGCGCAACCGCTCCTATGCGCGGCCGCGCCAGGTGGCGATGACGCTGGCGCGCGAGCTCACCGGCCACAGCTATCCGGAGATCGGACAGGCCTTTGACGGGCGCGATCACTCCACCGTCATCCATGCCTGTGACAAGATTGATGAACTGAAAAAGACCGACCCGAACATGGTCGAGGATTACAACAACCTGCTGCGCCTGCTGCAGGCCTGACCCCCTGCCCCAACCCTTTTGCTCCAGATAAGGAAGCCCTGAACATGAAGCTGTCGATCTCGCGTGACCAGTTGCTGAAACCCCTCCAGCAGGTCTCGGGTGTGGTGGAAAAGCGCCAGACCCTGCCGGTGCTGGCCAATGTGCTGATGGTGGTGGATGCGGGCAAGCTGGCCCTGACCGGCACCGATCTGGAAGTGGAACTGATTGCCCGCGCCGAACTGGCCGGTGAGTTCGGCGATGGCGAAATCACGGTGCCGGCGCGCAAGCTGCTCGACATCTGCAAGTCGCTGCCCGCCAGTGCCGAAATCGAGATCCGCCAGGATGGCCAGAAGCTGGCGCTGAAGTCGGGCAAGAGCCGCTTCTCGCTGTCCACGCTGCCGGCCAACGAATTCCCCAACCTGGAAGAAGGTGTCGGTGCCTTCAGCTTCGGCATCGGCCAGAAGGCGCTGAAGAAGCTGATCGACAAGACGGCCTTTGCCATGGCCCAGCAGGACGTGCGCTATTACCTGAACGGCATGCTGTTCGAAGTGACCGCCGGCCGCCTGCGCACCGTGGCCACCGACGGCCACCGCCTGGCCATGTGCGATGCCGAGGCCCGTACCGAGACCGGCGACCGCATGCAGGTCATTGTGCCGCGCAAGGGCGTGCAGGAGCTGGCCCGCCTGCTCAGCGACGACGACGGCGAAGTGACCATCACCCTGGGCAGCAACCACATCCGCGCCACCGTGGGCAATGTCACCTTCACCTCCAAGCTCATTGACGGCAAGTTCCCGGACTACGAGCGCGTGCTGCCCAAGGGTGGCGACAAGATCGTGCTCGCCAACCGTGAAGAGCTGCGCCAGTCGCTGTCGCGTGCGGCCATCCTCTCCAACGAGAAGTTCCGCGGCATCCGCCTGCAGCTGACCCCTGACCTGCTGCGCATCCAGGCCAACAACCCGGACCAGGAAGAGGCCGAGGAAGACGTGACCGTGGAATACAACGGCAACAGCCTCGAGATCGGTTTCAACGTGCAGTACCTGATGGACGTGCTGGCCGTGCTCGACAACGCCACCGCCAAGCTGACGCTGGGGGATTCCAACAGCTCCGCGCTGCTGCAGGACGCCGAAGGCGGTTCCTCCGTCTACGTCGTCATGCCCATGCGTCTCTAAGGTCCGCCCCGCCCCATGTCCGTTCTCCGGCTGGAGATTGCCGCCTTGCGCAATCTCCAGTCCGTCTCCCTCCTTCCCCATCCCCGCCTGAACCTGCTTTGCGGTGCCAACGGCAGCGGCAAGACGTCGGTGCTGGAAGCCCTGCACCTGCTCGGCCTCGGGCGCTCCTTCCGCTCCGGTCGTGCGCGACGCCTGGTCAACGATGCCGAAACGGCCTGCACGGTGTTCGCCGGCTTTGCCGATGGCGGCACGGCAGGTATCCGCCGCGGGGCCAACGGGGACACGGACCTGAAAGTTGATAACAGCTCCCAGGTCACTCTTGCACAGCTTGTCCACAGGCTTCCCCTGTGCCTGCTGGACCCCGAATCCATGGACTTGCTGGATGCCGGCTCCAAGCCGCGCCGTGCCCAGCTCGACTGGGGTGTGTTCCACGTGGAACATCGCTTCTACCCGGTCTGGCTGCGCTACCAGCGCGCCCTCAAGCAAAGGAATTCACTGCTCAGATCGGGTAGTATGGGCCGGTCTGAAACCGTGGTCTGGGACCGTGAACTGGCCGAGACCGCCCAGCATTTGCACCAGTTCCGCCTTGATTACCTTGCCCGCTGGCAGCCCTGCTGGGATGCCTGCATGCAGGGCTTTTTGCCGGACGAACGCCTGAGCCTGGACTATGCGCCGGGCTGGGATACCGGGCTGTCGCTGGCCGAGCAGCTGGCCGAAAGCTGGGAGCGGGATGTCGAGCGCGGCCACACGCAGATCGGCCCGCACCGCGCCGACCTGCGGGTAAAGCGCGGGTCGGCGCCGGCGGATGAGCTGCTGTCGCGCGGCCAGAAGAAGCTGGTGGTCTGCGCGCTCAAGCTCTCGCAGGTGGAGCTGCTGCAGGCCACAGGCCGGCAGTGCACGCTGCTGGTGGACGATCTGGCATCCGAGCTGGATGCCGGTGCCCGCCAGCGCCTGATCAGTTATCTCGCGGCCTCCGGCGCCCAGGTGTTCATCACCTGCATCGAGCCGGAAGCCGTCAAACCCGCGCTGGAAGCGGCGGGAACGGGGTTCCGGATGTTCCACGTGGAACATGGAACCGTGACAGAGGCGGGTTGAGGCAGGGATTTCCTGCCCCTCCCGGCCCTCTCCCTTCAGGGGACAGGGCAAAACACCGAGGCGTTACCAGCCGCGCCGGCGAGGGCCAAGCGGATTGGAAAGCGCCCAGACGGAGAAGAAGATGAGCGACGAAAAAGAATATGACTCCAGCAGCATCAAGGTCCTGAAGGGACTGGATGCCGTGCGCAAGCGCCCCGGCATGTACATCGGCGATACCGATGACGGCTCGGGCCTGCACCACATGGTGTTCGAGGTGGTGGACAACGCCATCGACGAAGCCCTGGCCGGTTACTGCACCGAGGTCGGCGTCATCATCCATCCGGACGAGTCCGTCTCCGTCACCGACAACGGCCGCGGCATTCCGGTCGACATCCATCCGGAAGAAGGCGTGTCGGCCGCCGAGGTCATCATGACCGTGCTGCATGCCGGCGGTAAGTTCGACGACAACAGCTACAAGGTTTCCGGCGGCCTGCACGGCGTGGGCGTATCGGTGGTGAATGCGCTGTCCACCAAGCTGATGCTGACCATCCGCCGCAACAACAAGGTTTACGAACAGGAATACCACCACGGCGAGCCGGTCTACCCGCTGCGCGAAGTCGGCGAGACCACGGGCCGCGGCACCGAGGTGCGCTTCCATCCCTCGCCCGAGACCTTCACCAACATCCACTTTTCCTACGACATCCTCGCCAAGCGCCTGCGCGAGCTGTCCTTCCTGAACTCCGGCGTGCGCATCGTGCTGAAGGACGAGCGCTCCGGCCAGGAAGATGTCTTCGAATACGTCGGCGGCCTCGCCGCCTTCGTGGAATACCTGAACACCAACAAGACCACGCTTTCCAACGTCTTCCATTTCAGCGTGCCGCAGGGCCCGGCCACCAACGGCATCGGCGTGGAAGTGGCCCTGCAGTGGAACGACGGCTACCAGGAAGGCGTGTACTGCTTCACCAACAACATCCCGCAGCGCGACGGCGGCACCCACCTGCAGGGCTTCCGCACCGCCCTCACCCGCACGCTGAACAACTATGTGGAAAAGGAAGGCCTGCTCAAGAAGGAGAAGGTCGCCACCACCGGTGAGGACATGCGCGAAGGCCTGGTGGCCATTGTCTCGGTGAAGGTGCCGGACCCCAAGTTCTCCAGCCAGACCAAGGACAAGCTGGTGTCCTCGGAAGTGACCAACGTGGTGGCCTCCACCATGAACGAGAAGTTCGAGGAGTTCCTGCTCGAGAACCCCGCGGTGGGCAAGACCATCGTCGGCAAGATCATCGATGCCGCCCGTGCCCGCGAGGCCGCGCGCAAGGCCCGCGAGATGACCCGCCGCAAGGGCGCGCTGGACATCGCCGGCCTGCCCGGCAAGCTCGCCGACTGCCAGGAAAAGGATCCCGCCCTCTCCGAGCTCTACCTGGTCGAGGGTGACTCCGCCGGCGGCTCTGCCAAGCAGGGCCGCAACCGCAAGATGCAGGCCATCCTGCCGCTCAAGGGCAAGATCCTGAACGTGGAAAAGGCGCGCTTCGACAAGATGATCTCCTCGCAGGAAGTGGGCACCCTGATCACCGCGCTCGGCTGCGGCATCGGGCGCGAGGAGTACAACATCGACAAGCTGCGCTACCACAAGATCATCATCATGACCGACGCCGACGTCGACGGCTCGCACATCCGCACGTTGCTGCTGACCTTCTTCTTCCGCCAGCTGCCGGAGCTGATCGAGCGCGGCCACATCTATATCGCCCAGCCGCCTTTGTACAAGGTGAAGAAGGGCAAGCAGGAGCAGTACCTGAAGGACGACGAGGCCATGGCGGAGTTCCTCACGGCCGCCGCCATCGACGGCGCCGCGCTGTTCACCGCGCCGGGCGCCCCCGGCATTGCCGGTCTCGGCCTTGAGACGCTGATCAACGACTACCGTCATGCCCAGGGCGTGATCGAGCGCATCTCCCGCCTCTACCCGGTCACCCTGCTGGGTGCCCTGCTCTACTCGCCGACGCTCGCGGTGGAAGCGCTCACTGACCGTGCCGCGGTCGAGCGCTGGGCCGCCACCGTGCAGGACAAGGTCAGCGCCGCCGCCGATGCCAGCGAGCGCTTCCTGATCCAGGTGGTCGAGGATACCGAGCACCGCCGCTTCCTGCCGCAGGTCGAGCTGGTGGCCCACGGCGTGCCCTATACCTACCGCCTGGGCGCCGACTTCTTCGGCTCCGGCGAGTACCGGGTCATCGACGGCATGGCCCGCAAACTCGAAGGTCTGTTGGAAGTGGGCGCTTACATCCAGCGCGGCGAGAAGCAGCAGCCGGTGGCCACCTTCCAGCAGGCGCTGGACTGGCTGATGGCCGAGGCCCGCCGCGGCACCACCATCCAGCGCTACAAGGGCCTGGGTGAAATGAACCCCGAGCAGCTCTGGGAAACCACCATGGACCCGGAAGTGCGGCGCATGCTGAAGGTGAACGTGGAGGACGCCATCAAGGCCGACCAGATGTTCACCTGCCTGATGGGCGATGCCGTGGAGCCGCGCCGCGACTTCATCGAGACCAATGCCCTGCTCGTGGCCAACCTCGACGTCTGAGGCCGGCCCTCTGGCAAAAGGCCCCCATGGGGCCTTTTTGCTTTCCTCCTCCTGCCCCGGTGTCCGTCATGAACGCGTCCGGCCAGCTCTACGCCGACCTTGCCGGTTATTACGACGGCTTTTGCCGGCACGTCGACTACGGCGAGGAGGCGCGCTTCATGCAGCGCCTGTTCGCGGCCTTTGCCGGCGACCGCCGTGATGCGCATGCGCCGCCGGACTACCTCGACCTCGCCTGCGGCACCGGCCAGCACCTCCTGCGCATGCAGGCACAGGGTTTTGCCGGCACCGGCCTCGACAACAGCGCGGCGATGCTGGCGGCGGCGGCGCGGCGCTGCCCCGGGGCGGAGTTCATCCATGCCGACATTGCCGCGCTCGCGGCCGACAGCGCCTTCGACCTCATCAGCTGCTTCCTGTATTCCATGCACTACAACCACCCGCCGCCGGTGTTCGACGAGGCCGTGCGCCGTGCCTACCGCGCGCTGCGTCCGGGCGGGCTGTTCGTGTTCGACCTGGTGGACTGCCGCGGCCTGGGCGCGCTGCGCACGCATGTCACCCAGCTCCGCCAGGACGGCGCGGACTTCACTTTCAGCTCCGGTTGGTCCTATCCCGGCACGGGCGAGACCATGACGCTGCAGGTGGCGATACGCCGCGAGGCCGACGGCGTCGTGCAGCAGTGGACCGATGCGCACACCATGACCGCCACCAGCATCGCGGCGACCTGCGCCACCCTGGCCGCCGCCGGCTTCGAGGTGCTCGTGCTGGAGCGCGATTTCGATCGCCTCCGCGAATGGCAGGGCGCAAGCCACAACGTCATCCTGGTCGGGAGCAAGCCGTTGCCGGCCTGAGACGGTCGTCTGGGCGCAGCAGTGGCCACCGGCCCATACTGTCATCACCAGCGCACCGGCCACTTGCCGGAGGAGGTCGCCATGCACACCCCCGAAACCGCTCCGCTGCATCCGCTGCTCAAGGTCGCCGCCGCCAGCGTCATCGTGGCCAGTGCGGCCGTGGTGGCCAACCTGGCCGGCTGGTGGCCTGCCGGCAGCCAGGACAGTGCCCCGGTGGCCACTGCCAGTACCCCACCGCTTGCCGAGGCCGCCCCGCCGGCACCCGCCGCGCCACTGCCGCCGCCCGTCGTGACGGCCCCCGCCGCCCCGCCGGTGGTCACCATGCCTGAGCCCGCGCCCGTGGTCAGGCCCCGTGCGCCGGCATCGGCGCCCCTGGTCTGCCACAGCTGCGGCACCGTGCAGCGCGTGTCCGTAGTGACCGAAAAAGGTGAATCCACCGGCGCTGGCGCCGTTACCGGTGCCGTGCTTGGTGGTGTCGCCGGTCACCAGATGGGCAAGGGGCGCGGCAAGGATGCGATGACCGTGGTCGGTGCCATCGGTGGCGCCCTCGCCGGCGATGCCACCGAGAAGGCCATGCGCAAGAAGCAGTACTACGAGGTGACGGTGCTGATGGAAAACGGCAGCGTGCAGAACTTTCACTACCAGAGCATTCCGCCGTTCAGCGCCGGTGATGCCGTGCGCGTCGACGGCGGCATGCTGCAGCGGCGCTGAGCGCCGGCTCAGCCCGCCTTGCGAAACGTGAGGTTGTAGCGGCACTCGCCGGTGGCCGGGTGCTGCCCGGCCTTCAGGGCCAGCACGCCGTGGTAATGGCGCCGCGACGGTCCGCCCCAGACCACCACGTCGCCGTGCGCCAGCGGCAACTTGCGCACGGCATCGCCGCGCGCCCTTCCCCCGAACTGGAACACCGCCGGCAGGCCCAGCGACACCGAGACAATCGGCTGGCGGAAGTCCTGCTCGTCGGCGTCGCGGTGCAGGCTCATGCGTGCCCCGACGTCATAGCGGTTGATCAGGCAGGCATCGGGCCGGAAGTCCGGATGGCCCGCCGCGGCGGCGGCACGGGCGGCCAGCGCCAGGAAGCCAGCGGGCATGGCGGGCCAGGGCCGGCCGTTGTCCGGGTCGACCGGGCTGTAGCGGTAGCCGGTGTGGCTGTCGCTGACCCAGCCCAGTGCCCCGCAATTGCTCATGGCCACCGACATCGTGTAGCCGCCCGGGGTCTGCATCCGGCGCAGCGGCGCGCGTGCCGTCACCGAGGCGATGCCGGCGAGCAGCGCGTCGGCCGCCGGCAGCGCAAAGCCCGGCAGCCATAGCGCCCCCGGGGCGAGGACCTCGGGCGGGCGCGCGGCAGGGAGGAGGTCGGCAAACAGGTCATCGGTCATTGGCGTTGCTTCGGCATGTCGGCTTCTTGTGCGGCACGCATCACGATAGTCAGTCCTTGCTTACTTCGGTGCCCTCGCGACGCAGGAGCTCACGCTTGCGCTCTACGCCCCAGCGATAGCCGGACAGGGCGCCGTCGGCGCGCACGATGCGGTGGCAGGGCACGGCCACCGCCAGCGGGTTGGCGGCGCAGGCACCGGCCACGGCACGCGCCGCACCCGGGCGCCCGATGCGTTCGGCCAGCACGGCATAGCTCAGCGTCTGCCCCGGCGGAATGGCCCGCAGCGCCTGCCAGACGCGGTGCTGGAAGGCCGTGCCCTGCAGGTCCAGCGGCAGCGGGAAGGCGGTCGCCGGCGCCTCGACAAAGCCCGCGACCAGGGCCAGCCGCGCCTCGAAGCCGGCATCGCCACCGACCAGCTCGGCCGCCGGGAAGCGTGCCTCCAGGTCCTGCACCAGTGCCGCCGGGTCGTCGCCAAGCAGGATGGCGCAGATGCCGCGGTCGCTTTCCGCCACCAGCAGGGCGCCGAGGGCGCACTGGCCCACGGCAAACAGCAGCCGCTGCCCTGCCCCGCCGGCGCGGTAGCGTCCCGGCGTCATGCCGAGCAGGCGTTCGCCCTGCTCGTAGACGCGGCTGCTCGAGCCGTAGCCGGCATCGGCAATGGCGGCCGTCACCGACGGCGCATCGTGCAGGGCCGTGCGCAGCCGGCGCGCCTGCTCGGCCCGCGCCCAGGCCAGTGGCGACAGCCCGGTCGCGCGCTTGAACAGGCGCTGCAGATGCCAGGCACTGAAGCCGGTGGCCGCGGCCAGTTCGGCCAGCGCGGGCGGCGACTCCGCCGCCGCGATCAGCCGGCAGGCCTGCGCCACGGCCTCGGCCTGGCGCGGCGTCACGCGCCGAGGAGCGTCAGCAGGGGCAGTGGTGGCGGTCATGGCGGCTCCGGCAGCGGGAGAGTGTTGGCGCCATGGTAGCAATGCCGGCCAGCCGCGCACTCCGCTTCTTGCGCTGGACAAGGCACCCGGCGCATCCCGCCCGGGTGTCAGCCGGCTGCCGGCCCGGCTGGCGGATTGGCTAGAATGCCGGCCCCTGCCCGCCCGCTGCCGCCATG
>DAIRDY010000037.1:0-2451 GCA_036795935.1 Moraxellaceae bacterium
TCACCGACGAACTGAAAAAGCGCGTGGCCTTCGTGCAGGTCAACATCATGGAGCTGGATCGCGTGCCGCTCTCGGGCATGGACGTGATCTTCTGCCAGAACGTGCTGATCTATTTCCGCCGCTTCCGCAAGCGCGACATCCTGGCCAACCTCGCCGTGCGCCTGGCGCCCGGGGGCTTGCTGGTGCTTGGCGTCAACGAGGCGGTGGACTGGGCGCATCCGGCCCTGATCCGGGTGGATTACCCGGACACGCTGGCGTTTCGTCGCAAGGCCTGACGGCCGGTCGCCCCGCGATGGGCGCAGGCCCGGGGGCAGATTAACAAGGGACGGATCACGGATCCGTTGAACGACCGCATGCGGTCCCGAACAACAACGATACGGGCCCTCAGGGGGCATGACGATGGGTGACAATCACAGCTTCCTCGCACTTGACTGGGTCAAGGGCGAAATCGAGGAAACGCTGAAGCAGGCGCGACAGGCTCTGGAGGCGTTCGTCGAGAACCCCGAGGACGCCACGCGCATGCGCTTCTGCCTCGCCTATCTGCACCAGGTGCACGGCACCCTGCAGATGGTCGAGTTTTATGGCGCCGCCCTGCTTGCCGAGGAGATGGAGAAGCTCTGTCTTGCCCTGATCAACAACCAGGTGGCACGCGTGGCCGACGGCCAGGAAGTGCTGATGCGCGCCATCCTGCAACTGCCGCCCTATCTCGAGCGCGTGAAGGCGTCGCGACGCGACCTGCCGGTGGTGCTGCTGCCGCTGCTCAACGACCTGCGTGCCGCGCGCGGCGAATCGCTGATGTCGGAAACCGCGCTGTTCACCCCGGATCTTGCCGCGGGCGAGCGCGCGCCCATCCAGGTGGCGCCGGCCGCGACCGACCCCGCGCTGGTAAAGAAGATCCGCCAGATGTACCAGGTCGCCCTGCTGGGCGTGATTCGCGGTGACAGCCTGCCGACCAATCTTGGCTACATGAACCAGGTGTTCGCCCGTCTCGAGAAGCTGGCGGGGGCTTCGCCCCTGCGCGAGCTGTGGCTGGTGGCGGCGGCGCTGGTCGAGGGCCTGACGGAAAAGACCGTCGACCTCGGCACCTCGGTGAAGATGCTGCTCGGCCAGATCGACCGCCAGCTGCGTACCGTGGGCGACGACGCCAACCGGCGTGCGCCCACCGAGCTGCTGAAGAACCTGCTGTATTACGTGGCCAAGAGCCCCGGCAACACGCCGCGCCTGCGTGCGGTGAAAGACCTGTATCGCCTGGACGACGCCCTGCCTGGCGATGCGCTGGTCAGCGAAGAGCGCGCCCGCATGAGCGGCCCGGACCGCGAGGCCATGAAGTCCGTGGTCGATGCGCTGTGCGAGGAGCTGGCGCGTGCCAAGGACGCGCTCGACCTGTTCGTGCGCAGTGCCGAGCGCAAGCCTTCCGACCTGGGGGTGCTGGTGCCGGTGCTCAAGCAGGTGGCGGATACCGTGGCCGTGCTCGGTCTCGGCCAGCCGCGCCGCATCCTGCAGGAGCAGATCGAAGCCATCGATGCCATCACCTCGAGCGGTGTGGCGCCGCAGGACGGTCCCCTGCTCGACATCGCCGGTGCACTGCTTTATGTCGAAGCCACGCTGATGGGCATGGTTGCCGAAAAGCCCATGGGCCAGCCGACAGCCAGTGCCGCTTCCGAATTCTCCGCCCAGGACCAGCTGTCCGATGCCCAGTCGGCCGTGCTGCGCGAGTCGCGCAGTGCACTTGAGAAGGCCAAGGATGCCGTCATCGAATACATTGCCTCGCAGTGGAACCCGGTCCACCTCGAAGTCATTCCCGAGCTGGTGGGCACCGTGCGCGGTGGTCTTGCCATCCTCAACCTGCAGCGTCCCGCCGAGCTGCTCGGCAAGGCCGGTCGTTATGTTTCCGAGCGTCTGCTGGCGGGCCAGCATCGCCCGGACTGGCAGGAAATGGACACGCTGGCCGACGTCATCACCTCGGTCGAGTACTACCTCGAGCGCATTGCCAACGACACCCATGGCGGCGACAGCATTCTCGACATCGCCGAGCGTGGCCTGGCCAAGCTCGGCGTTGACCAGCTTGCACCCGAGGCACCGGCGGATGACGCGGCCGAAGACGATGACAGCGTGCCCGATGCCGGCGAGTGGAGCGAGGCCGATGCCGCCGCCTTCGAGGCCGAGCTGGCAGCCGTGGAGCCGGAGCGTGAAGCCGATGCCCCGGCCGAGACCGATGAAAGCCAGGTGCTGCTGGCCGCACCGGAGGAGGCTGTCGCGGCCGATGCCGGCTTTGGCGAGCTGACGCTGGAAGAGCTCGAGCAGGCAGCGGCTGACGATCTGTCTTTTCCCGGCGCGGTGCAGCAGGACGAGCTGACGATTACCGCGGCTGAGGCGTTTGCCGAGCCGGTGGAGGACCTGATGCCGGCGGCGCTGGCATTGGCTGACGATGTCGGCACCGTGTTGCCGGAG
>DAIRDY010000037.1:2551-5150 GCA_036795935.1 Moraxellaceae bacterium
TCTGCCGGCAGTAGAGCCTGAGGCGCAAGATGCGCTGCCCGCGGCGGAGGATGTCTTTGCGGCGGCGGAAGCCGAGCGCATGCAGGCGCTGACGGCCGGACTGCCATCCGAGCCGGTCGAGGAAACTGCGCCAGCGCCGGAGGCGGCGGGCGAGGTTGATCCTTTTGCCGAGTTGGCGTTGGAGGCTGTCGAGCCCGAGCCCGAGCCCGAGCCCGAGCCCGAGCCCGAGCCCGAGCCGGTGGCCGAGGTGGCACCGGCACCGGCTGTAGAGCCGCCGAAAAAGCCGCTGCTGCCCGTGCTCACCGAAATGCCGGTCGACGATCACGACTTCGACGAAGAGATCCGCGAGATTTTCGTGGAAGAAGCCGAAGAAGTGATGGAGACCATCAACGAATATTTCCCGAAGTGGGCCGCCAACTTCGACGACACTGCCTCGCTGCTGGAATTCCGTCGCGGCTTCCACACCCTCAAGGGATCGGGCCGCATGGTCGGTGCCAAGGTCGTTGGCGAGCTGGCCTGGGCCTTCGAGAACATGCTGAACAAGGTCCGCGACAAGATCTTGCCGCCGGACCAGATCATGGTCAGCCTGATTTCCGAGTGCCTGTCGGTGGTGCCCGGTCTGGTCGAGGACTTCAGCAATCGCCAGCCGCCGCGTATCAACACCAGCCCGTTGATGGCAGCTGCGGAAGCCATTTCCGCTGGCAAGACGCTGAGCGCGCTCGATGTGGCCGATGCCGCTGCACGTGCGCATGGCGAAGATGCCGGCGAGCCGGCCGGCACGGCCGAGGATTTCGATGCGCTGGCCGCCAGTCTGGCACCGGCGCCTGCCGCGGAGGTGGCGCCGTCGCCGGAGGAACAGAGCGTGCCCCCGGCAGCGGATGAGGATTTTTTCGCTGACGCCTTTGCCCAAGAGTCCGTGACGGAGGCAGTGGCAGAGCCGTCCGCGGCAGAGGCGGACAGCCACGAGCCCGCGCCGCCGGTGGAAATGCCCGACGGCGAGTCCGTGGAGCTGTCGCTGGAGGTGCTGGCCGCTGGCGATGAGGCCCTGCCGCCAGAGATGCCGGTGGCCGCAGTGGAGGCCCCGGCTGGCATCGACATGGTGGACACGGCGCCCGCGTGGCAGGAGACGGCCGGGCAGGACGAGGCCCGTGGGGCAGCAGATGCGGCGGCCGCGGGCGACAACGACATCGATCCGGTCCTGCTGGAAATCTTTACCAGCGAAGCGGACACCCATCTGGCCGAGATCAGTGCCTATCTCGACGGCGTTGACGCCGTGCATGCCGGCACCGTGATCAGCGACGAGCTGATCCGCTCGCTGCACACGCTGAAGGGATCGGCCGGCATGGCCGGCATCACGCCGGTGGCCGACCTTGCCGCGCCGCTGGAGCACCTGTTCAAGGATTTGCGCAACCAGGGCAGCAAGGCCGGGCATGACCACATTGCCGCCCTGCGAGACGGTCACCGCCTGATCAACCAGAGCCTGCGCCGTCTCGGTGCCGGCGAGGGGGCCGAGGTCGAGGGCGCCGAGGCGCTGATCGGCCACATCCGCCAGCTCGACCATGACCGTCTTGTGCAGCTCGAGCGCGAGCAGGCCGAGCAGCTGGGCGATGGCGCGCCACTGTCGATGGCGGCCACGGCAGGCCTGGTCAGCAGCTTCATGGAGCTGGGGCTGGACCATGTGCTGGATGCGCCCTGGGAGCTGGACGGCTGGCTGAACGGTGACGAGTCCGCCGAGAAGATTCATGCGTTGCAGGAGGAGTTGCAGCGCCTGGCGCTGGCCGCCGCGCAGACCGACATCGCGCCACTGGCGCAGCTGGCCGAGCGTCTGGCCGGTGTTTACGGCCGCCTGGCCCGTCACGAACTCGCGCTCGACAACGAGCTGTTGAATGACCTCGCCGGCGCCCATGACGAAATCATCAACGTCTTCGACACGCTGGCCGCCTGCCAGACCGTGCAGCCCAACGAAGCGGTGCTGAGCCGCCTGCTGGACCTGCTCGAGATGCCGGCACTGGCCCAGGCCGTGTTCAGCGACGAGCCGGCGGTGGCTGCCTTCGAGCCCGAGGAGCGCAGCAGCCTGGCCGAGCGCATGACCGATGCCGAGGCCGCCGACTGGGAAGCGCCGGCCGAGCTGACCTCGGTCGAGTCCATCGATCCCGAGCTGCTGGAGATCTTCCTCGAGGAAGCCGACGAGGTGCTGGAGGCTGCCGAGGCCGAACTCGACAACTGGCGTCACGATGCTGCCAACCTGGCGGCACTCGGTGCGCTGCAGCGTCAGCTGCACACGCTGAAGGGCGGCGCCCGCCTGGCCGAGATCCGTCCGCTCGGCGATCTCGCCCATGAGCTGGAGTTCCTCTACGAGGGCCTGGTTGATGGCCGCTACCAGGCCGTGCCGGAACTGACCGACCTGCTGCAGCGTTGCCATGACCGCCTGGCGGAAATGGTGTCCGAGCTGCGCGGCCGCGGCTATTGCCCGTCCGGCATGGACCTGGTGAACGCCATCAACGCCTTCCGTCGCGACCCGTCGGCAGGCGTGCCGGCCGTGGGCAAGCTGGCGGCACCGGTCGCCGATGCCGCTCCTGCGGTGGCCGCGCCCGAACCG
>DAIRDY010000037.1:5250-14302 GCA_036795935.1 Moraxellaceae bacterium
GAGATTTTCCTTGAGGAGGCCGGTGAGATCGTCGACGAAACCAGCGAGCAGCTGGCGGCTTGGCGCACCGACACCAACAACTCGCTGCCCGTGCAACAGCTGCAGCGCGGCCTGCACACCCTGAAGGGTGGTGCACGCATGGCCGAGATTGCGCCGCTGGGCGATCTCGCCCACCACATGGAAAACCTCTACGAGGCCATGTGCGACGGCCGCATGAGTGCCACCGAGCCGCTGTTCGGCCTGCTCAACCGTTGCCACGACCGCCTGGCCGTTGCCGTGGAGGCGCTGCGCGCCGGCACCGGCTGCCCGGCGACTGCCGACCTCATCCAGCAGATCGAGCGCTACAGCGCCGACCCCGAAAACTTCCAGGAAGTTCCGGACACGGTCAGCCTGACGCCGGTTGCTGCGCCGGAACCCGAGCCCGAGCCGGCCCAGGCAGCGCGCGAGCCGATGGCGCCACTGACCATCGAGGCGGCCCCGGTGCCGGAGAATGTCGACAGCGACATCCTCGAGATTTTCCTCGAAGAATCCGAAGAGCTGGCCGAGGGTATCGAGACCTCGCTGGCCGAGTGGCTGGACAACCGCGAGGCGAGCGCCCCGATGGAGGCGCTGATGCGCCACCTGCACACGCTCAAGGGCGGTGCCCGCCTCGCCGGCCTGAAGGAGCTGGGCGACCTCGCGCACGACTGGGAGAACGACCTCGTCGCCATCCAGAATGGCGTGCGTCAGGCCGACGACGCCTTCTTCAGCAGCCTGGGCGCACGCCAGGATGCCGTGCTGGCCCGTCTCAAGCAGGTGCGTGACGGCGTGGCGGCGGCGCCCGCCGCTGCCGCGCCGGCGGCTCCGGCCCCGGCTGTTGCCGAGGTTGTGCCGGTGGCACCTGTCGCACCGGTCATTCCGTTCCCGCAGGCGCCCGCCGTTGCCGCACCTGCACCTGCGGCCGCGCCGGCGCTGAAACCGGTGGCCAGTGGTGACCGTGCCCAGCCGCCGTCCATGCTCGGCGGCTTCCGCAAGGATGCCGGCGCACGTGGCCCGCAGGAAATGATCCGCGTGCCGTCAGACCTGCTGGAAAAGCTCGTCAACCTCGCCGGCGAAACCTCGATCACCCGCTCCCGTGTGGAAATGGGTGTGCACGGTTTTGCCCAGACCGTGGAAGAAATGGGTGCCACCATCCAGCGTCTGGCCGACCAGCTGCGCCGCATGGACTCGGAAATGGAAACCCAGATCGTTGCGCGCCATAACGAGGAAACCGGCGGCAAGTACGAAGACTTCGACCCGCTGGAAATGGACCAGTACTCGTCGCTGAACCAGCTGTCGAAGGCGCTGGCCGAATCCGCTTCCGACTTGCTCGACCTGAAGTCCACGCTGATCGACAAGGCGCGCGACACCGAAACCCTGCTGTTGCAGCAGTCGCGCATCAACACCGAGTTGCAGGAAGGCCTGATGCGTTCGCGCATGGTGCCGTTCTCGCGTCTGGTGCCGCGTCTCAAGCGCATCGTGCGCCAGACCGGCCAGGAAGTGGGCAAGCCCGCCGACCTCGATGTCATCAACCCCGAAGGCGAAATGGACCGCACGCTGCTCGAGCGCATTGTCGCGCCGCTCGAGCACATGCTGCGTAATGCCGTCGACCATGGCCTTGAAGATCCGGCCGGCCGTACGGCTGCCGGCAAGGCGGCGCAGGGTCGCGTCACGCTGACGCTCTCGCGCGAAGGCGGGGAAGTGGTGCTGACGCTGGCCGACGATGGCCGCGGCATCAACATCCCGGCAGTGCGCAAGAAAGCGCTGGAACGTGGCCTGATTACCGAAGGCCAGGACATTTCCGATCAGGAAGTCATCCAGTTCATCTTCCACGCCGGCTTCTCCACGGCCTCGGCGGTGACGCAGATTTCCGGTCGCGGCGTCGGCATGGACGTGGTGCAGTCCGAAATCAAGCAGATGGGCGGCGTGGTCTCCATTGCCTCGGTCACCGGCCGTGGCACCACCTTCACCATCCGCCTGCCGTTCACCGTGGCGGTGAACCGCGCGCTGATGGTGCGCATCGGCGAAGACAGCTATGCCATCCCGCTGGCGCAGATCGAGGGCATCGTGCGCGCCAGCCCCTACGAGCTGGAAACGTATTACGGCCCGGATGCGCCGCTGTTTGAATACGCCGGCATCGCCTACAAGCTGTCCTATCTCGGCGAGTTCGTGCATGGCGTGAAGTCGCCCAATCTGGTCGGCCACACGCTGCCCTTGCCGGTGCTGCTGATCCGTGGCGGCGAGCAGCACATCGCCATCCAGGTCGACCAGTTGATCGGTTCGCGTGAAATCGTCGTCAAGTCGGTGGGCGCGCAGCTGGCCTCGGTCGCCGGCATTTCCGGCGCCACCATTCTCGGCGACGGCTCCGTGGTCATCATTCTCGACGTGGTCGCTATGCTGCGTGCCGCCTCGCTGGTCACGCCGCGCGTCAGCGTCAGCATCGATGGTGGCGAGGCGCAGCCGGCCGCCGTCGAAACCAAGCGCACGCGCCAGGTCATGGTGGTCGACGACTCGGTGACGGTGCGCAAGGTGACCTCGCGCCTGCTCGAGCGTCACGGTTACGACGTGCTGCTCGCGAAGGACGGCATGGACGCGATTGCCAAGCTCGAGGATGCGCGTCCGGACATCATGCTGCTGGACATCGAAATGCCGCGCATGGACGGTTTCGAAGTGGCCTCGCTGGTGCGTCACAACCCGAACCTGGAAGACCTGCCGATCATCATGATCACTTCGCGTACCGGCGAAAAACATCGCGAGCGCGCCTTCCAGATCGGCGTCAACGCCTACATGGGCAAGCCCTTCCAGGAAGAGCAGCTGCTGGAAACCATCGGCGAGCTGCTGGCAGCCAGCCTGGTGAAGTGAGGACGGTGACATGAACGAGCGTCGCAATCCGCGCATCGGGGTCGTCAGCGACTCCAACCTGCAGCGCCTGGCGCTGGCGCAGGCGGTGCGCGGCCATGGCTACGAGCTGAGCGTGAACACCTCGCCCGAGCGTCTTGACGAGTCGGCGCTGGATGGGGCCGAGCTCGAGGCCTGGGTGGTGGACGTGCAGGACGAGGACGACGCCTTCCTCGACCGCCTGCTGGACCACACCGCCGCGCCCATCCTCTTCGGCCTGGAAGAGGCGCCGCCGCAGGGGGCGCGCAATTACCCGCGCTGGGAGCGCCGCGTCTACATCAAGCTGCGCGACACCGTCGGTGAGCCTGTGCTGGATGAAAAGCTCGACGTGCTCGAGCAGGCGGAGCCGGTAACGCCGCCTGCTGCGCTGGAGCTGCCGCCGGAATGCGCCAGCCGCAGCGATGCCGATGTCGATCTGGTCATCGTGCTCGCCGCGTCACTGGGCGGTCCCGCCGCGGTCAAGGAATTCCTTGATTCCTTGCCCAAGGGCCTGCCGGTTGCCTTCGTACTCGCGCAGCACATCGACGAGCGCATGCAGGCCACGCTGTCGCATGTGCTGGTGCGTCACAACGGCATTCCCTGCAAGGTGGCCGAAGCCGGCGATCAGCTGCGCAATGGCGAGATCCTGATTGCGCCGGTGGCCAGTGAAATCGATTTCGAAACCGATGGTGCCGTGCTGGTGCGTGGCATCAAGTGGGATGGCCCCTACGCGCCGTCGATCGACCAGATGATTGCCAACGTCACCCGCCGTTTCGGCGATCACAGTGGCGCCATCATCTTCAGCGGCATGGGCGGCGACGGCTCGATCTCCGGGCCGCTGATGCAGGAGGCCGGCGGTTTCATCTGGGCGCAGACGGCCGACACCTGCGCCTGTGCCAGCCAGCCCGACTCCATGCGCGCCACCGGCGTGGTCAGCTTCAACGGCACGCCGCGCGAGCTGGCGGCCCACCTTGTCGAACATGTCCGCCAGCGCGTCTGCGCGCTGGCCTGAACGCGGAACCAGTCATGGCTACCACCCAGCTCACCCTGAACCAGACCACCTTGCTGGGCGCCACCACCGGCACCATCGCCTGCCTGCTGGCGCCGATTGCCGGCCGCCAGCTGCTGCTGCCCAACGTCACGGTGGCCGACGTGCTGCCGCCCACCGACCTTCTGCCGCCGCCGGCGGGTGCAGCCGACTGGCTGCGCGGGCATGTGGTCTGGCGCGACGCGCCGGTGCCCGTGATCGCCTTCGAGGTGCTGAACGGCGAGCCGGTGCCGCGTGAGCACCAGCGTATCGCCATCCTCAACAGCATCACCGGCAACAGCCAGCTGCCCTTCTATGGCGTGCTGGTGCAGGGCGTGCCGCGCCTGGCCAAGGTCAAGATCGCCGAGCTTGAAGATCTGGAGAGCGCGCCCGTGGGGCCGGTCGAGTTCCTGCAGGTGCGTTACAGCGGCGAGCTGGCGGTGATTCCCGATCTGGATGCGCTCGAGGCGCGCCTCGCGTCCTGAGGCGTGTCGTTTCGGCCCCGCTTCAGCCGGCCTTAAGCCTGCCGGTGCCGGAGCGCGCTACGCTCTGCCGTGAACCGCCAGGGAGTGACGAAATGCCTGTACGCAATTCCGCAACGAAATGGGGCTGGCTGGCCCAGCTGCTGCACTGGCTGACCTTCCTGCTGATCATCGGCGCCTGGGTTGCTGTCGAGCAGCGCGAACTTTTCCCCAAGGGCAGTGCCGAGCGCGGCGCCTGGATGGACCTGCACAAGGCGCTGGGGCTGTCGGTGTTTTTCCTGTTCTGGCTGCGTCTCGGCTGGCGCCTGTCGGGTCCGGTGCCGGATCCCGTCATCACCAACCTCTGGCAGCACCGGGCGGCGGTCGCCGTGCACTGGGCGCTGTATGCCGTGCTCTTGCTGATGCCCTTGTCCGGCCTCTTGATGTCGCAGTTCGGCGGTCGTCCGGTGAGCTGGTTCGGCTTGTTCGAGATTCCGGTGCTGGTGGCCGAGAACAAGGATCTGGCCACACAGATCAAGACCCTGCACACCGATGTCTGGTGGCCGCTGCTCAACCTGCTGGTCCTCGTGCATGTGGCGGCGGCGCTCTGGCACCAGTTCATCGTGCGCGACGGCACGCTGCGCCGCATGCTGCCGTGGTGATTTCCGCTCCGCGCCATGAAAAACGCCGGCATTTGCTGGCGTTTTTCATTCCTGTGACGGGCCTTGGCTGCCGCGCAGCGCGGGCAATGCCTCGCCCTCGCGCCGTGCGACAAACACGGCGGCCACCGAGTCGCTGTAGACATTGATCGCGGTACGGCACATGTCGAGCAGGCGGTCGGTGATCAGCAACAGGCCGATGGCCTCCAGCGGCAGGCCGACGGCGCCCAGGATGATGGCGATGGCGACCAGGCTGGCGGCGGGAATGCCGGCGACGCCGATCGACGTGACCAGCGCCACGATCACCACCATTACCTGCTGGGCCAGGCTGAGGTCGACGCCATAGGCCTGCGCCAGAAACAGCACCGCCGCACATTCATAGAGTGCGGTGCCGTCCATGTTGATGGTGGCGCCGAGCGGCACCGTCATGCCGGACACGCGGTCCGACACGCCGGCGCGCTCGCGCAGGCAGCGCAGCGTCACCGGCAGCGTGGCGTTGCTGGAGGCAGTGGAAAAGGCGGTGAAGAGCGCCGGCAGCATCGCCTGCAGGTGCCGTGGCGGCGACACCTTCGCCACTTTCCACAGCAGCAGGGACAGCACCACGAACAGGTGAAAGAGCAGCGCCGCGAGCACGGCGAGGAAGAACCAGGCCATGGGTGCCATGGCTGCAAAACCGGTGCGTGCCAGCACGTTCGCCAGCAGCGCAAACACGCCCAGCGGCGCGGCACGCAGGAAGAGTTGCGCGATGTTCAGCATGATGGCCTGCACACCTTCCCAGAACGCCAGCTGCGGTGCGCGCTGTGCCTCCGGCAGGCGGCCGAGGAAAGTGCCGTAGAGCAGGCTGAACACGATCAGGCCGAGCAGGTTGCCCTCGGTGGCGGCGCTGACCAGGTTCGGCGGCAGCATGCTCAGGAACAGCTGCGTCATGTCGCCGGCGCTGCGGCCTTCCACCTTGGCCATCAGCGCGCCGGCATCCGCCGGCAGCGCAATCAGCTCGCCCGCCGGCACGCCGCCAATCAGGCCCGGGCTCAGCAGGTTGACGAAGAACAGCCCGACCAGGATCGCCGCCGTGCTGCTGGCCAGGTAATACAGCAACGTCCAGCCGCCGAGCCGGCCGAGGCCGTGATCGATGCGGCTGACACCGACAATCATCGAGCTCACCACGAGCGGCAGCACCAGCAGGCGCAGGCCGTTCATGAACAGCTGCGCCAGCAGGTCCAGGCTGCCGCTGAGCCACGGCAGCGCCGGCAGCAGGCCGGCATTCAGCGCGAGGCCGAGCAGCGCGCCGAGCAGCATGGCGATCAGCATCTGCCAGTGCAGTGCGAGCTTGCCCATATCGCCTCCTGTGGCGGTGCGTCGCTGTGGTGTCAGAAACCGGTGGCGCGGCCTTCGCGACGCGGATCGGCGGCGCCATGCAGCTGTCCGCGCTGGCGGCGGATGATGCCGAGGCCGCTGTTCATGTCGGCGGGTTCCAGCACATGGCCGCGCGCCTGCAGCCCGGCACGCAACTCCGGCGCGAGGTCGCTGTCGATTTCCGTGCTGCCGTTGCGCGACAGCACATGCGAGAGCTGCACGGTTTCGGGCGGGCTCAGCCCGTCATCGATGCTCGCGGTCAGCGCGCGCAGCACATAGCCGATGATGCGGCTGCCGCCCGGCGAGCCCAGGGCCAGCGTCGCGCGCTTCTTTTCATCGAGCACGATGACGGGTGACATGGCGCTGCGCGGGCGCTTGCTGCCCTGCACACGGTTGGCCAGCGGCCGGCCGCCTTCGCTGGGCACGAAGCTGAAATCGGTGAGCTGGTTGTTGAACAGCATGCCGTTGACCAGGAGGCGGCTGCCGAAGGCATCTTCGACGGAGCTGGTCAGCGACAGCCAGTGGTCGCGGGCATCGGCAATCACGATGTGCGTGGTGCCGTTTTCCAGCAACTGGCCGTCCTGGCCCCAGGGCGGACTGAGGCCGGGCGGTATGCCGGCCTCGGCGCGGCCCATGCTGCTGTCACCGATCAGCGCGCGCCGTTCGTGGATGTACTCGGGATTGAGCAGTCCCTGCACCGGCACCGGCACCACCAGCGGGTCGGCGCTGTAGCGCTGGCGGTCGGCAAAGGACAGGCGCTCGGCCTCGGTCAGCCGGTGCAGCGTCAGGGCGCCGTCGTTGACGCGGCCGAAGCCATCGAGGATGGCCAGTGTCTGCAGCACGGCAAGACCGCCGGCAGGCGGCGGCGCCGTGCACACGCTGTACTGGCGATAGGGATGGCAGAGTGCGGGACTGATGCGTGCGCGATAGTTGCGCCAGTCATCCTCGGTGAGGTCGGCGCCTTCGATGGCGAGCGATTTCACCATCTCCTGCATCAGCTTGCCGCGGTAGAACTCCTTGGCGCCGCCCTCGGCAATACGTTCAAGCACGGCGGCATAGGCCGGGTTCTGCAGCACATGGCCCACCGGGTGCGGCGTGCCGTCGGGCTGGAAAAAGTAGTCGCGGCTGTGCGTCTTGCGCGCCAGCAGCCGGTCACGCGCGATCAGGGCGTGCAGGCGTGGCGAGATCGCGAAGCCCTCGCGCGCATGACGGATGGCGGGCTCGAACAGTTTCTTCCAGGGCAGGCGGCCATGGCGCTGGTGGTTTTCTTCCAGCGCGGCGACAAGCCCCGGCACGCCGACACCGAGGCCGCTGTCGACGGCGGTGTAGAACGGCAACGGGCGGCCCTGCGCATCAAGAAAGCGGTTGGCGTGCGCCAGTGCAGGCGCCGTTTCGCGGCCGTCGAAGCTCAGCGTCTTCTTGCCGTCGTGGTAGACGATGAAGCCGCCGCCGCCGAAGCCCGAGGACTGCGGCTCGACCAGACCGAGCACGGCCTGCGCCGCAATCGCGGCATCAATGGCGCTGCCGCCGGCCCAGAGCATGTCGCGCGCCGCGGCCGAGGCCAGCGGATGCGCCGTCACCACCATGGCGTTGCCGGCCGAGGCCGTGCTCAGCTCATAGCGACCGGTGTTGCCTTCCGGGGCGGCGGGTGCCTGGAGGGCTGATGCCGGCGCGACGGCACACAGTGCGAACAGAAAGACGGGCAGGGAAAGGCGTTGACGGAACATCCCGGTCTCCGGAGGGCAGAAATGCCGGGGATGATAGCAGGCGGGGTGTGTGGCGCGACGTGAAGCCGCTACGGTTGCGGCACTCAGCCGAAGTCGCCGTAGCGCGCCTGCAGCAGTGCCAGCGCCGCCACCGGTGCGGTTTCGGTGCGCAGCACGCGCGGGCCCAGTTGCCAGGGCGCAAATCCCGCCGCCTGCGCCGCCGCAATTTCGCGTGCGGACAGGCCGCCCTCGGGGCCGATCAGCAAGGCCGCGCTGGCCGGGCGCGTGTCCGCCGGCAGCGCGCCGGCCAGCGCGGGAGCAAGCACCAGCTTCAGGTCGGCCGCGGTGTCGGCCAGCCAGTCTTCGAGCGTGCGCGGCAGGCGGATCTCCGGCAGCCGGTTGCGTCCGCACTGCTCACAGGCGCTGATCGCCACCCGCCGCCAGTGTTCCAGTTTCTTGTCGGCGCGCTCCTCGCCACGCAGCTTCAGCTCGCAGCGCTCGCTGATCAGCGGCGTGATCACCGACACGCCCAGCTCGGTGGCCTTTTGGATGGCGTAGTCCATGCGTTCGCCGCGCGACATCACTTGGCCGAGATGGGTATGCAAGGGCGACTCGTGGTCATTTGCGCGAAATTCGCCGACCGCCACTTCCACCAGCTTCTTGCCGACGGCCGTTACTGTGGCGGCATATTCGCCGCCCTCGCCGTTGAACAGCGTGAGCGCATCACCGGCGGCGGCGCGCAACACGCGCAGATGGTGCGCGGCGTCCTCGGGCAGTGTCATCGTGGTTTCGACGGTCAGTCCGACCGGAACATAAAGACGGCTCATGGCAGGCTCACCGAATTGTCGCTGCCGCGGGCTTTCTGCAACAATGCATGCGTGATGGCCTCGCTGGCGACCTGCACCATGAAGCGGATCTCCTCGGGCGTGATCACGTAGGGCGGAATGAAAT
>DAIRDY010000038.1:0-4323 GCA_036795935.1 Moraxellaceae bacterium
ACCGATACCAAGGCCGCAGCCAAGCCGGCGCCCAAGACGCCAGCGAAAGCCCCGGCCAAGCCTGCGACACCGGCCAAACCGGCAGCGCCCGCCAAGGCACCGACCAAGGCCGCCAAAGCGGCGCCGGCAGCCAAACCCGCCGCCAAGGCACCGGCGCCCAAGGCCGCCCCTGCCGCGAAGCCGGCGCCGGCCAAGGCCGCCAAACCCGACTCCCGTCCGGCGCCGAAGGCGGCGGACACCCCCTCCACTCTCCCTGACAAAGTTGTTCCCGTGAAAACCGACACCAGCAAAGCCCCGGCCGCCAAGGCCGCTCCCAAGGCGCCCGCCAAGGTCCGCACCCCCGCCCCGCTGTCCTCCGTGCCCATCCACGGCTATGCGCCGTACCAGGAAGAAAAGGGTGAGGAGTACATGAACCCGAAACAGCTCGGCCACTTCCGCCTGATCCTCCAGGCCTGGAAGCGCGAGCTGATGGAGGAAGTCGACCGCACCGTGCACCACATGCAGGACGAGTCGGCCAACCTGCCCGACCCCAACGACCGCGCCACCCAGGAAGAGGAGTTCTCGCTGGAACTGCGCACCCGCGACCGCGAGCGCAAGCTGATCAAGAAGATCGACCAGACCCTGGAGCGCATCGAGAACGACGACTACGGCTTCTGCGACGACTGCGGCGTGGAAATCGGCATCCGCCGCCTGGAAGCCCGCCCCACGGCCTCGCTCTGCATCGACTGCAAGAGCCTGGCCGAAATCAAGGAAAAACAGCTGGTGGGCTGAGCCCCCGGGGCTGACCGAAAAAACGCCGCCAATGCGGCGTTTTTTATGCCTGCCGCTGCATCCGGGGGACACCCCCTCCAGGAATATATGCTTTTATGGAATAACCATATGCTTAAACAGTTGCGATAAAGCCATAAGACTTCGCTAGCATCGCCGCCTCGATTCCCTCTCCGGCGACATCCGTCATGGCCAACTGGCAACTGCCCTTTGTTTCCCTGCTCCTGATCTGGGTGTTCTACGCCTTTGTGCGTGCCCGCTTCACGGCCGACGTGGTGGTGATGATTGCGGTGGCAGTCCTGCTGGTCTCCGGCATCCTGGGTGCCAAGGACGTGCTGTCGGTGTTCAGCAACAACGCGCCGATCACCATTGCCTGCCTGTTCATCATCAGCGCCGCGCTGGAGCGCACCGGCTGCATCGCCTGGATCGGCGAACAGCTGCAGAAGGTGGCCGGCCAGGGCGCCGGCGGCGTCATGGTGCCGCTGATGCTGGCGGCCCTCGTGGTCTCGCCCTTCATCAACAACACGCCGGTGGTCATCATCATGACGCCGGTGGCCATCGCGCTGGCCGCCAGCCGCAACGTCAGCCCGTCCAAGGTGCTGATCCCGCTGTCCTACGCCACCATCCTGGGCGGCCTCTGCACCATGGTCGGCACCTCGACCAACATCCTGGTCGACGGCGTCGCGCGCAATGCCGGCCTTGAACCGTTCAGCATGTTCGAGATCACCGCGCCGGCCCTGATCATCGCCGCCGCCGGCTTCCTGCTGATGTATTTCTTCGGCCCGAAACTGCTGCCGGACCGCGAAACGCTGAGCCAGCAGATGGCGGCCCTGCAGGCGCGCCGCTACATGGCGGAAATCTTCATTCCCGAAACCTCGGCGCTGATCGGCAAGACCCTGTCCGAGGCGCGGCTCGCCAACGGCAACAGCATTGCCCAGGTGCTGAAGCTGCAGCGCGACGAGGCCGAGTTCACCGAGCCGGCCGCCGACTTTGTGCTGGCCGCCGGAGACCGGCTGTTCATCCATACCGACCGCGCCGACATCCTGAACCTGCACCAGTCCAGCGCCTTTGCCATTGCCGGCAGCGACGCCCAGGCCTTCGAGACACTGAAGCGGCGCGATGCCATCGTCATGGAAGTCATCGTCGGCAAAAGCTCGCGCTACCTCGCCCGCCCCATGCGCGACCTCGACATCAGTGCCCGCTACGGCATCCACGTCATCGCCGTGCACCGCCGCGATGCCAATGTCGACACCAGCGAACTGGACGATTTCCAGCTCGAGTTCGGTGACGTGCTGCTGATCGAAGGCAGCGCCGAACAGATCCGCCGCTTTGCCGAGAACGGCGACCTGATCACGCTGGACGCAGTGAAGACCGACAGCAAGCGCCGCGAGAAGGCGCCGATTGCGCTCGGCACCATCGTCGGCGTGATGGTGCTGGCCGCCTTTGGCGTCATGCCCATCGAGGCGCTGGCCATGATCGGCGCCGTGGTCGTGGTCGCCACCCGCTGCCTGGACATCGACGCCGCCTACAAGTCCATCGAGTGGCCCATCCTCATGCTGATCTTCGGCATGCTGGCGATCAGCATCGCCATGGACAAGGTGGGCCTGGCGCGACTGGTGGCCGAACAGGTGGTGGTGCTGGGCACCGACCTGCCGCCATGGATGATCCTGTCCCTGCTCCTGCTCATCACTTCGGTGATGACCGAGCTGTTCAGCAACAACGCCGTGGCCGTGCTGCTGACGCCGGTGGCGATCAGCATCGCGCAGCAACTCGGGCTGGACCCGCGCCCCTTTGTGGTCGCCATCATGATCTGCGCCAGTGCGAGCTTTGCCACGCCCATCGGCTACCAGACCAACACGCTGGTCTACAACGCCGGCGGCTACCGCTTTGCCGACTTCATGCGCCTCGGGATTCCGCTCAACCTGCTGGTGTGGCTGCTGGCCACGATACTGATCCCGATCTTCTGGCCGCTGGTACCGGCCTGAGCCTGCCATGCCCTATGTCGGACGCTTTGCGCCCTCGCCCACCGGCCCGCTGCACCAGGGCTCGCTGGTGGCCGCGGTCGCGAGTTTCTGCGATGCACGCGCGGCCGCCGGCCAGTGGCTGTTGCGCATGGAGGACATCGATCCGCCGCGCGAGATGCCGGGCGCGGCCGACCTGATCCTGCGCCAGCTGGAAGGCTATGGCCTGCACTGGGATGGCGCGGTGCTCTGGCAGCACGACCGCCTCGACGCCTACGCCGCCGCCATCGACCAGCTGCAAGGGCAAGGTGACGTGTTCTGGTGCCGCTGCTCGCGCAGCGACCTCGCCCGCCAGGCCTGCGCCGTCTACCCCGGCACCTGCCGTGCACACACGGCGCCGCGCGACGATGCCGCCGTGCGCCTGCGCGTGCCGGCGGGCGTGGTGGCATTCGACGACCGCGTGTTCGGGCCGCAGCAGGAGGACGTGGCCGCCAGCGTCGGCGACTTCGTGATACGCCGCCGCGACGGCCTGTTTGCCTACCAGCTCGCCGTCGTCGTCGACGATGCCTTCCAGGGCGTGACCGATGTCGTGCGCGGCGCCGACCTGCTCGACAACACCGCCCGCCAGATCGTGCTGCAACGTGCGCTCGGCCTGCCGGCAGTGCGCTACCTGCACCTGCCAGTGGTCTGTCATGCCGACGGCAGCAAGCTGTCCAAGCAGACCTTTGCCGAGCCGCTGCCGTTGCCGGCCGAACCGGCACGGCTTTGGCAGGCGCTGCATTTCCTCGGCCAGCAGCCGCCGCTGTCACTGCGCAACGCACCATCTGCCCTGCAACTGGCCTGGGCCGTGGCACACTGGCAACCCTCCGCCATTGCTCGCACGGCCGCCGGCTGACGCCGGCACGACAAGGAGATGTCCATGCACGAACTCATGGCCCTGCTGGTAGGCATCGGTCTCGCGGCCGCGGCCGGCCTGCGCGTGTTCCTGCCGCTGTTCGGGCTGTCGCTGGCCGCGCTGTTCGGCGATCTCGGCCTGAGCCCGGAGCTGGCCTGGCTGGGACGCCCGGAAGCGGCCATCGCCCTGGGGGCGGCCACGCTACTCGAAATCGGCAGCTACTACCTCCCCCTGGTGGACCATCTGCTGGACACGCTGGCCGCGCCAGCCGCCGTGATCGCCGGCACGCTGGCCACCGCCGCGCTCCTGGCCGGCCTCGAGGATGCCGGGCTGAAGTGGGCACTGGCACTGATTGCGGGCGGCGGCACGGCGGGCCTGGTGCAGGCCGGCAGCATGGTCGCGCGCGCTGCCAGTACGGCCACCACCGGCGGCCTCGGCAACCCGCTCGTGGCCACCGCCGAGTGGCTGGGCGCACTGCTGCTGACCGTGCTCGCCCTCGTGCTCCCCTTGCTCGCGCTGCTGCTGGTTGCCGTGATCGGCGTCTGGCGGCTGCGCCGGCGGACACGGCCGCCGGCGGCCTGAACGCACCGGCGCCGGACTTGGCCCGGACGGGCCACACTGTTACCGTGCGTAGCAATTCCCCATTACGTGGCCAGCCATGTACATCGACCGCCTCGTCCTGCTCTTCATTGCCGGCGC
>DAIRDY010000038.1:4423-14048 GCA_036795935.1 Moraxellaceae bacterium
TTACGTGGCCAGCCATGTACATCGACCGCCTCGTCCTGCTCTTCATTGCCGGCGCCTATCTGCTGTCGCCGGCCATCATCGAGTGGTGGAGCGAAGGCGGTACGGCCTGGTACCGGCCCTACCTCATCTGGCTGGCGCTGATCGTGCTCAGTTTCTGGATCGGCCGGAGCCGCGACCTCAATGACCTCTGAGCGCCTGCTGAAACGCGTCTCCCGGCACGCCGCCAGGGTGTCAGTGCCCGCGCGCATGCACGGAGGCCGGCGGTGATCTTCAGTCCCGGCGAGCTGCTGGCCCTCGGCGTCGGCTACCTGTTCCTGCTCTTCCTCGTGGCCTATGTCAGCGAGTCCGGCCTGGTGCCGGTGCGCTGGGTGCGCCATCCGCTGGTCTATGTGCTGTCGCTCGGCGTCTATGTCAGCGCCTGGGGCATTTACGCGGTGGTCGGCTTTGCCCACCAGTCGGGCTACAACTTCCTGGCCTTCTACCTCGGCATTTCCGGCGCCTTCCTGCTGGCCCCGGTGCTGCTTGCGCCCATCCTGCGGCTGGTGAAGACCTACCAGCTCGGTTCGCTGGCCGACCTCTTTGCCTACCGCTACCGCAGCCAGTTGGCCGGCTCGCTGACCACGCTGGCCATGGTTATCGGCATGATGCCGCTGTTGGCCATGCAGATCCGCGCCGTCGCCGATTCCGCCCAGATCCTGACGCCGGACATCCGCCAGCAATGGCTGGCGCTGGTGTTCTGCGTCGTCATCACCGCCTTCACCGTACTCTTCGGTGCCCGCCACCTGTCACCGCGCGAGAAGCACGAGGGGCTGGTGGTGGCGATTGCCGTGGAGTCGGTGATCAAGCTCGCGGCCATGCTGGCCGTGGGCTGGTTTGCCTTTGACCAGGTCTTCGGCGGGCGCGACGGCCTCAAGGACTGGCTGGATGCCAACCCGCAGGCGCTGCACATGCTCTACGACCCGCTCAAGGGCGGCTTCTGGCACAGCCTGATCCTGGCCTTCCTGTTCTCGGCCGTGGTCATGCCCTACATGTACCAGATGACCTTCACCGAGAACTTCTCGCCACGCGCGCTGCTCACCGCCAGCTGGGGCCTGCCGCTGTACCTGATCGCGATGGCGATTGCCGTGCCGGTGCTGGCCTGGGCCGGCATGCGCCTGGGTGGCGACATCGCGCCGGAATACTTCACGCTCGGCGTGGCCCTGCTCGCGAGCAGCCCCTGGCTGCCCTTGCTGGTCTTCATCGGCGGGCTGGCGGCGGCCTCGGGCATCATCATCGTCAGCACGCTGGCGCTGGCCTCGATGGTGCTGAACCACCTGCTGTTGCCGGTCTACCAGCCGCGCCCGGAGCAGAACATCTACCGCTGGATACTCTGGGTGCGGCGCTTCCTGATCGCCGGCCTGATCGCCGTCGCCTTCGGCTTCTACGTGCTGCTCGACGAGCGCCGCACGCTGACCGAGATGGCGATGCTGACCTTCGTCGCCACGCTGCAGTTCGCGCCCGGGCTGATCGGCGTGCTGTTCTGGCCGCGCGCCAACCGCCTCGGCTTCGTGATCGGACTGTCGGTGGGCATGCTGCTGTGGTTCGCCACGCTGGTCGTGCCCTACCTGATCGAGATGCAGGCGCTGCCGGCGCCGGACTGGCTGCAGGTGTCGTTTGCCGACAACCCGCTGTACTGGCAGAGCATGGGCTTCGGCGCCACGCTGGTGAATGCGCTGGTGGGCGTGGTGGTGTCGCTGCTCGGCACACAGAGTGCGAGCGAGCAGATTGCCGCCAACACCTGCTCGGTGGACAACCTGCGCCGGCCCTACCGCTGGGAGCTGGCCGCCGCCAGCACCGGCGATTTCGTGCGCGGCCTGTCCGACCCGCTCGGCCGCCTCACCGCCGAGCGCGAGGTGATGATGGCGCTGGCCGACCTCGGCATGACGCCGGAGGAAACCCGGCCCTATGCGCTGCGCCGCCTGCGCGACCAGATCGAGTCCAACCTCTCCGGCCTGCTCGGCCCCTCGGTGGCGCAGGACATCCTCGACCAGCACCTGCCCTACAAGGTGCGCAGCGACAGCGAGGGCAGCGCCGAGGACATCCACTACATCGAATCGCGGCTCGAGGACTACCGGCACCGGCTGTCCGGCCTTGCCGGCGAGCTCGACTCGCTGCGCCGCTTTCACCGCCAGACCCTCTACGACCTGCCGATCGGCGTCTGCTCGCTCGGCCGCGACCTGGAAATCCTGTCTTGGAACCACGCCATGATGACCCTCACCGGCATCAGCGACGAGCAGGTGATCGGCTCCCGGCTGACCAGCCTGCCCGAGCCCTGGCGCGAGCTCTTCCTCGACTTCCTGCACCAGCCCGCGGCCCAGCTCTACCGCAAGCCGGTGCAGGCCCATGGCGACATGCACTGGGTCAGCCTGAACCGCGCGGTGATCGGCGAGGGCGACAGCTTCGGCCATCCGGATTCGCAGGTGATCGTGGTCGAGGACATCTCCGAACTGCAGCGCCTCGAGGCGCGGCTGTCGCACAGCGAGCGCCTGGCCTCCATCGGCCGCCTGGCCGCCGGGGTCGCACACGAGATCGGCAACCCCATCACCGGCATTGCCTGCCTGGCGCAGAACCTGAAGGCCGAGAGCGCCGACCCCGACATCAAGGATGCCAGCCAGCAGATCCTTGAGCAGACGCAGCGCGTGTCGCGCATCGTGCAGTCGCTGGTCGGCTTTGCCCGCGCCGAGAACCTGAACCGGCAGCGCGAGCCGGTGGACCTCAAGGGCGTGGTCGACGAGGCCATCCAGCTCATCACGCTGAGCCCGGAAGGCCGCGACTACGAGTTCCGCAACGAATGCCGCCCCGGCACGAGGGTCGCCGGCGATGCCCAGCGCCTGATCCAGGTGGTGATCAACCTGCTGACCAATGCCCGCGACGCCAGCCCGCGCGGCGCCGCCGTCATTGCCCGCGCCGCCACCCATGGTCCGCGCGTGCGCTTCGAGGTCGAGGATTTCGGCCACGGCCTGCCGCAGGGCGACATCCGCGCCGCGCTCTTCGAGCCCTTTGTCACCACCAAGGACACCGGCCGCGGCACCGGCCTCGGCCTCGCCCTCGTGCACGGCATCGTCGAGGAGCACGAGGGCCGCATCCAGCTGATCGACAAGGCCGACTATGACCAGGGCCAGGGCGTGATCGTGCAGATCACGCTGCCGGCCTGGCAGGACGAACGCGACGCCCCGGCGCCCGAGCCCGTTACCGAGAGATTCCCATGAGCCACATCCTGATTGTCGAAGACGAAGCCCTGATCCGCTCCAGCCTGAAGCGCCTGCTCGAACGCAACGGCTACAGCGTCAGCGAGGCCGGCTCGGTGGCCGATGCCCTCGAGCGCTACACGCTGGAGGACTTCGACCTCGTCATCAGCGACGTGCGCCTGCCCGGCGAACCCGGCACCAGCCTGATCGAGAAGGCGCACCCGGCACCGGTGCTGATCATGACCAGCTTCGGCAGCCTGAAGGCCGCGGTCGAGGCCATGAAGCAGGGGGCGGTGGACTACATCTCCAAGCCCTTCGACCATGACGAGATGCTGCTGGCCATCGAGCGCGCGCTGCGCGAGCGCGCGCTGCGTGCGCAGAACGAGGCGCTGAAGCAGGAGGTGGCCAAGGCCTATCCCACCACCGGCATGATCGGCTCCTGCAACGCCATGCAGGAGGTGTTCACGCGCATCCGCAAGGTGGCGCCGATGGCCACCACCGTGCTCATCCGCGGCGAATCCGGCACCGGCAAGGAACTGGTGGCGCGCGCGCTGCACGACCAGAGCCCGCGCGCCCAGGGCCCGCTGATCTCGGTGAACTGCGCCGCCATCCCGGAAACCCTGATCGAGTCCGAGCTGTTCGGCCACGAGAAGGGCGCCTTCACCGGCGCCCAGGCCAGCCGCAAGGGCCTGGTCGAGGCCGCGGACGGCGGCACGCTGTTCCTCGACGAGATCGGCGAGCTGCCGCTGGAGGCGCAGGCGCGGCTGCTGCGCCTGCTGCAGGAAAAGGAAGTGCGCCGCATCGGCGCCACCCAGTCCAAGCGCATCGACGTGCGCCTGGTGGCCGCCACCCACCGCGACCTGAAAAAGCTCGCGGGCGAGGGACGCTTCCGCGAGGACTTGTACTACCGGCTGAACGTGGTCGAACTGCTGCTGCCGCCCTTGCGCGAGCGCGGTGCCGACGTGCTGGAGCTGGCCGAGAAGCTGCTGCTGCGCACCTGCCAGCGCCTTGGCGTCGGCCCGCTGCGCTTTGGCAGCGAGGCGCTGGAGGCCATGCAGCATTACGGCTGGCCGGGCAATGTGCGCGAGCTGGAAAACGCCATCGAGCGCGCCGCCATCCTCTGCGAGGCCGACGAGATCGCCCCGGAGCACCTGGCCATCGAGGCGGTGCGCCGCGAGCCGGCCCCGACCCGCACCGGCGGCCGCACCGCCTCGCCCACCGAGCCCCCGGCCGGACTGTCGCTGGAAGACTACTTCCAGCACTTCGTGCTCGAGCACCAGGACCACATGTCCGAGACCGAGCTCGCGCAGAAGCTCGGCATCAGCCGCAAGTCGCTGTGGGAGCGCCGGCAGCGCCTCGGCATTCCGCGCCGCAAGCAGAGCGGCGAACCGGAGGGTGCCCCGGACGGCGACGAGGGGGAGTAAGCCCCTCAAACAGGCGTCACATAAACTGACAGGCTGTTACCCCGCTACACAGAACCGTTACATCCCTACCCGCAGGGCTGTTACCGCCCATCCTCATGGCGGCCCGCTTGTCCCGTACATATCGCGTAACCCACTGATTTATATGAATCCGTAGTTCCCGCAGAAAGTTGGCACGGCTCCTGCTATATGTCCGTTGCGAGTGAGCCAACAACAAGAACAAGGCCACCCGCGGTGCCCGCCGCACCCAAAACAAGAAGAAAAAGAAGCACAACAAGAAGAACGATGGCGGGTTGAGGCAAAGGATGGGTCAGCTATGGACGGGAGGCTCCATAGCTGACCGTATCCCTCCCGCGGCGAAAACAAAAACCAGGCCCGGGACAGCAACAACAAGAAAAACGGCAACAACAACAAGAAAAACCAGCGGCCCACAACAAGAACAAGGCCGGCAACAAGAAGAACAGCACACAACAACGCTCCATCGAACATCAGTTCAGCGCACGCCGGAGGCAACCCCTCCGGCGTTTCTCTTTCTGCGTCCCGGCGGGCCCCGGCCATCCGCCGCTGTTCAGGCACCCGGCCGCACTTGCTATGATCCGCGCTTTGCCAAGGCCGAGACGCCCCCGACCCATGTCCACCCGCCCATGATCAAACGCCTGATCGACCGCCTGCGCGGCCGTGCCACTCCCGCCCGTCCGCGCCTCGCCCTGCAGGTGATTGCCCGCGAGCACCACCCGATCTCCCGCCGCGACATCAGCAGCGCCGCCGTGAAGACGCTGTACCGGCTGCGCGATGCCGGCTACCAGGCCTTCCTGGTCGGCGGCGGCGTGCGCGACCTGCTGCTCGGCCTGCACCCCAAGGACTTCGACATTGCCACCGACGCCACGCCGGAGCAGGTGAAGCAGGTCTTCGGCGGCCAGTGCCAGGTCATCGGCCGCCGCTTCCGCCTCGCCCATGTGCGCTTCGGCCGCGAGATCATCGAGGTCGCCACCTTCCGCGCCCACCACTCGCAGGCCGAGGGCGAAGGCCACGGCCGCACCTCCGACGACGGCATGATCCTGCGCGACAACGTCTGGGGCAGCATCGAGGAAGACGCCGAGCGCCGCGACTTCACCGTGAACGCGCTGTACTACAACATTGCCGACTTCACGCTCTGGGATTTCGCCGGCGGCCTCGCCGACCTCAAGGCGCGCAGGCTGCGCCTGATCGGCGACCCGGAAACGCGCTACCGCGAAGACCCGGTGCGCATGCTGCGTGCCATCCGTTTCGCCGCCAAACTCGAGTTCGACATCGAGCGCACCACCGCCGCGCCGATCCGCGAACTCGGCGACCTGCTCGACGACATTTCCTCGCACCGTCTCTACGACGAAAGCCAGAAGCTGTTCGCCTGCGGCCACTCGGCGCGCGTGCTCGACCTGCTGCATGACTACGACCTGTTCCGCCACCTGTTCCCGCAGGCGGCCGAAGACGACATCTCGCGCCGGCTGCAGGCGCTGACGGCCGAAAGCACCGATGCCCGCATCGCCGCCGACAAGAGCGTGAACCCCGCGTTCTTCTATGCCGCACTGCTGTGGCCGGCCGTGGCCGAAGAGGCGCGCCGGCTGGAAGACGACGGCGTGCCGCCGGTACCGGCGCTGCAACAGGCCGGACAACGCGTGATCGGGCGCCAGACCACACGTACCGCCATCACCCGCTTCACCGCGCAGACCATGCGCGACATCTGGGAAATGCAGCCACGGCTCGTCAATCCGCGCCCGCGCCAGGTCGACGAGCTGCTGCAGCAGCAGCGCTTTCGCGCGGCCTACGATTTCCTTGTGCTGCGCGAGGATGCCGGCGAGGACACCGATGGCTGGGGCGAGTGGTGGACCACCTACCAGGATGCCGACCCCGGCCTGCAGGCCGAGCTGCGCCGCGCACTGGAAAAATCCGGCCAGGGGGCGCCGGCCGGCCGCAAGCCGCGCCGCCGCGGCCCGCGCAAGCGCAAGCCGGGTGGCGGCAGCAACGCCGGCGCCTGAGCCATGACCGATGCCTTCATCGGACTCGGCGCCAACCTCGGCGACCCGGTCCGCACGCTTAAGAGCGCCGTGCAGGCGCTCTGCGCGCTGCCGTCAACCACCCTCGTTGCCGTGTCCTCGGCCTGGCGCAGCGCCCCGCTCGGCCCGGCCGGCCAGCCCGACTACGTCAATGCCGTTGCCCGTCTCCGCACCGGCCTCACGCCACACGGCCTGCTCGCCGCGCTGCAGGCCGTCGAGCGGGCACACGGCCGCGAGCGCGGCATCCGCTGGGGTGCACGCACGCTCGATCTCGACCTGTTGCTGTTCGGCGACGACGTGATCGCCACGCAGGACCTCGTCGTCCCGCATCCGGAGCTGGCGCGGCGCAACTTCGTCGTGGTCCCGCTCCTGGAGCTGGCGCCGGATCTCGTGCTGCCGGACGGCCGCGCACTGGCTGAACTGGCCGCCGCAGACGACCATGAGGGCCTCACCAGGCTGACCGAGGTCAGCCTTGCCGATGATTGACGCAGGCCACCTCCGCCGCCCACCATTGCCGCGCCCCCGGCCCACCAGGAGTCCGCATGAAGTCCGTCAGCCTGTCCACCCTGCGCGAGATGAAAGGCCGCGGTGAGAAGTTCACCGTGCTCACCTGCTATGACGCCACCTTTGCCCGGAGCATGAATGCCGCCGGCGTCGAAGCCCTGCTGGTCGGCGACTCCCTCGGCATGGTGCTGCAGGGTCGCGACTCCACCTTGCCGGTGACCGTCGACGAGATGGCCTACCACACCGCCTGCGTCGCCCGCGGCAACCAGACAGCCCTGCTGATGGCCGACATGCCTTTCATGTCCTATGCCACGCCGGAAGACGCGCTGGCCAATGCCGCCACGCTCATGCGCTCTGGCGCTCACCTGGTCAAGCTCGAAGGTGGCGCCTGGCTGGCCGACACCGTCACCCGCCTCGTGCAGGGCGGCATCCCGGCCTGCGTGCACATGGGCCTGACACCGCAGTCGGTGAACGTGTTCGGCGGCTACAAGGTGCAGGGACGTGGCGACGAAGCGGCCGAACAGATGCTGCGGGAGGCGCAGGCCGTCGAGGCTGCCGGCGCCGCCCTGCTGCTGCTCGAATGCGTGCCGCGCGCGCTGGCCGCACGCATCAGCCGGGCGCTCACGATTCCGGTAATCGGCATCGGCGCCGGCCTTGACTGCGACGGCCAGGTGCTGGTCGTGCACGACATGCTGGGCCTGCACGCCGGCAAGCCGGCGCGCTTCGTGAAAAACTTCCTCGCGGAAAGCGACGACGGCTCCGTCACCGGTGCCTTCCGCGCCTATGTGGCCGCGGTCAAGGCCGGCACGTATCCGGCCCCCGAGCACGGCTTCGACTAAGCTCATTCCTGTACCCGCCGGCACCCGGGCATGGTGCCGGCCCGGCCTGTGACCCCTGCATGAAAACCGAAACCACGATCAGCGGCCTGCGTGCCGCGCTCCGCGCCGCCCGCAAGGCCGGCAAGTCCGTCGCCTTCGTGCCCACCATGGGCAACCTGCACGAGGGCCACATCACGCTCGTGCGCGAGGCACGCCGTCGTGCCGACGTCGTCGTCGCCAGCATCTTCGTCAACCCGACACAGTTCGGTGCGAACGAGGACTTCGACAAATACCCGCGCACGCTGGCGGCCGACAGCGCACTGCTCGCCGAAGCGCAATGTGACCTGCTGTTTGCCCCCGCAGCGACCGAGATGTACCCGGACGGCCGCCGCCAGAACACCGTGGTCAGCGTCAGCGGCATCACCGAAATGCTTTGCGGCGCCTCGCGCCCCGGCCACTTCGACGGCGTGGCCACCGTGGTCAGCAAGCTGTTCAACATCGTGCAGCCGGACATGGCGCTGTTCGGCGAGAAGGACTACCAGCAACTGGCGGTGATCCGCCGCCTGACGCGCGAGCTCTGCTTCCCCATCGACATCATCGGCGTGCCGACGGTGCGCGCCGCCGACGGCCTGGCGCTGTCCTCGCGCAACGGCTTCCTGTCCGAAAAGGAGCGCCAGCAGGCGCCGCTGCTCTACCAGACGCTGGCCAACCTCAAGGCAGCCATCAGCGCCGGACAGCGCGACTACGACATGCTCGCCACGGCCGCCAACGCGCACCTGGCCAAGTGCGGCTTCGTGCCGGACTACCTCGATGTGCGCCGCCAGGACCTGGGCCCGGCCGGCCCCGAGGACCGGGAACTGGTCATTCTGGTAGCCGCCCGCTTGGGCACTACCCGCCTGATTGACAACCTGGCCTTCGCCCTGCCCTGAAGGACGACGGATGGCGGAAGTCTTGTCGGACAATTACACGACTTTTCGGTCCCGCCGCGATTGCTGACCCCGGATGATTGCGGCACAATGGCCCGCCCGGAAAACCGGACGGAAGTGTTACGCCCCTACACACTGCGATGTGCGCAGGCGCGGGTCGTGTTACATCCACGAGCGGAGGTAAGCCTCATGCAATGCACCATGCTGAAAGCCAAACTGCATCGCGCCCGTGTCACCCACGCCGAACTGGACTACGAAGGTTCCTGCGCCATTGATGGCGAACTCCTGGACCTCGCCGGCATCCTGGAATACGAACAGATCCAGATCTACAACGTCACCAATGGCGAGCGCTTCACCACCTACGCCATCCGTGCCGAAGAAGGATCGCGCATGATTTCCGTCAACGGCGCCGCCGCCCACAAGGCCGGCGTCAACGACATCCTGATCATCTGTGCCTACGCCAACTACAGCGCGGCCGAACTGATCAACTTCAAGCCGCGCCTGGTCTACTGCAACCCGGACAACAGCGTCAGCCACAGCGCCAACGCGATTCCGGTGCAGGTCGCCTGAGTCCCGCGCTGCACATGAAAACGCCGGCAATCGCCGGCGTTTTTTTATGCCTCACTCACTCCCCGAGCTCACGTATCCCCGGCACGCGCGCCTGCTGGTAGCGCGCCGCCTGCACCACATCGCGCA
>DAIRDY010000039.1:0-12497 GCA_036795935.1 Moraxellaceae bacterium
TTGCGACGGCTTCGCCGGCTCTGATACAAAGGCCGCCTTCGGGCGGCCTTTTCATTTGTGGAGTATTTCATGCGGCACTGGCAGCGATGGACGGCGGCAGCATGCGCCCTGGTGATCTCGGCATGTGCCAGCACGGGCAGTACGCGCCTGTATGAGGGTGCGCCACGTGCCGAGGCCGAGGTGGCGCGCATCGACTTGCCGGAGCAGGTCCAGGTGCTGTCGGTTGACGGCCGCGACCTGCCCGGGGGCGTGCTGCAACGCCAGCAAAGCATCGAACTGCTGCCCGGCGAGCACGTGCTGACCCTGCGCTATGTCGAGCTGTTCCAGTTCGGTGCCGGCGACCATGAAGTGGTGCGCTCGCGACCGGCGGCGTTGCGCTTCACGGCAGAGGCGGGCGCGCGCTATCGCATCGATGTCAGCAACCGTCCGGCGAATCTGGATGTTGCGCGCCGTTATGCACGCGATCCGGCCTTCAGCCTGGTGGCGCTGGCTTCCGGGGAGGCCACGCCATCCACGGCCATCAAGTCCTATGCCGAGGCTTCGCTGCTCGACACCATCGGCAAGGCCTTCGAGTCGACGCCGGAGGAGCCGGCGCGCAGCACCCACCTCGACCTGCTCAAGGATATCTGGGGCCGCGCCACTCCGTCCGAGCGCGAGGCCTTCCGTGCCTGGCTCGAGACCCAGGGGCGCTGAGACATGAGCGAACTTGCGCTGCCCGGTTACGCCATCCTGCGCACGCTGGGCAAAGGCGGCATGGCCACGGTCTATCTGGCCATGCAGGAAAAATTCGAGCGCGAGGTGGCGCTCAAGGTGATGGCACCGGCGCTGTCGGCCGATGCCGGCTTTCGCGAGCGCTTCCTGCGCGAGGCCAAGATTGTTGCGCGCATCTCGCATCCCAACATTGTCGCCGTTTATGACGTGAACGAAGTCGATGGCGTGCACTACATCGCCATGGAGTATCACGAAGGCGGCGACCTCAAGGCGCGCCTGCGCGAAGGTGTCGGCCTGCGCGAGGCGCTGGCCATCACCAAGGACGTGGCACGGGCGCTGGCCTATGCCCACAGCAAGGGCTATGTGCACCGCGACATCAAGCCCGACAACATCCTGTTCCGTGTCGACGGCAGCGCGGTGCTCACCGATTTCGGCATTGCCAAGGCTACCGAGGGCGATGCCAACCTGACGCAGATGGGCATGGTCGCCGGTACGCCGAAATACATGAGTCCCGAGCAGGCGCGTGGCCAGGCGCTGGAAGGCGCGGCCGATCTCTACAGCCTCGGCGTCGTGCTGCACGAAATGCTGACCGGGCGCCTGCCTTACGAGGCCAGTGATCCGATTGCGCTCGGCATCCTGCACATGAATTCGCCGGTGCCGCGTCTCGAGGGACGGCTGGCACATTTCCAGCCGCTGCTCGACCGCCTGTTGGCCAAGCAGCCGGCGCAGCGGCCGCAAAGCGGCACCGAACTCATCCGCGAGATCGAGGCGCTGGAGGCCGGCTTCGATTTTGATCGTGCGCCGGAGGCACCCGGCGACAGTGCCACGGTACTGCGACCTGCGGTGCGGCCGCAGCCAAAGGCGGCGCCGGCCGCGGATGTCGATGCAACCGTTATCGCCCCTTCGATTCCGGCCATGCCGGTTGCCACACCCGTGGCAGGGGCGCCGTCGCGGGGACGTGCAGGTCTGCTGCTGGCTGTTGCAGTGATTGTGCTGCTGGGCGTGGCCGGGCTCTGGTGGGGGCTGGCCGGTGAGCCGCCGGCGCCGGAGGCCGCAGTTGTTGTCGAGGTCCTGCCCGCGCCGGCTGCAGAGCCGGCAGTGCAGGTGCCGCCCCCCGTTGCCGAGGATGCCGCGCCGCCGCCGGCAGTGGTGACGACGCCCGCTGTAGCGGCACCCCGCAGCGCACCCGCCCCTGCACCGGTTGCCACCAAAGCCGCCGGAGACGATCCGCTGTTGCGCCTGCGCATCAGCGGCCTGCTCGGCGGCGCGCGCCAGGCGCTGGATGAAGGCGATACGGCGACGGCGGCTGAACGTTATCGTGAAGTGTTGAAGCTGGATGCAGGCAATCGCGAGGCACGCAACGGCTTGCGTCAGATCGGCACCGACTGACGCGCCGCTTGCTGCTGCCACAGACAAAAGCCGGTCGATGACCGGCTTTTGTTTTTTCAGCGCGCTGAAAATGCCGGTCCCCGGTTGGGAGGCAGCCTGCTGGAAAACAAATTGCAGCAGGCCGTCATGCCGGGGCTCACACGGCCGACTGCTTGAGCCGGGCCATGAACAGCAGCCGCTTCACCGCGAGCGCGGTGAGCGGAAAGGTCAGCGCATACAGCAGGCAGACCACGGGTGGCAAACCCGGCAGCAAGGCGTAGGCGAGCGCCACGCCGATGCCGGAGTCGAGCTGGTCGAGGGCGATGAAGAGCGCACGCCGCCGTGCCGGCGTGGCGCCCGGCGCAATGCCGAGGCGCCGCTTGACGAAGGAGTTCGGCAGCTCGGCAAGCACATAGGCAAGCCCGGCACAAAAACCGGCGGCCAGCAGCCAGGGACCGAACACGGCCTGCTCGCCCAACGCCCGCTCCAGCGGCCAGAGTGCGAGGGCGCCAAGCGCGGTGAGCAGCGGCATCAGCACGAAACCGCGCCAGGTCTTGTTGGCGCCGAAGAGGCGTGCGTGCACCGGCGTTTTCAGCGCCGGCCACCAGTCCCGGCTGACCGCCAGCATGTGCAGCACGCCACCGATCACCACCGGGATCTGCACATAGAACGCAAGCAGCAGCCACTTAGCCATGCAGCGCCACTCCTGCCAGATGCAGCGTGAAGAACAGCGCCGCACCGCCCAGTGTCAGCAGCAGGATGTGGCTCAGTCGGCTGAACTTGAAGAACGGCCTGTCGAGCAGCATGGCGTGGCTGAACAGCAGCAGCAGGGCGGCCAGCAGCAGGTGGCGCGGCAAGGGTGGCAGCCAGAGCGCGACCAGCAGCCAACCGCCCAGCAGGAACACGCTCCAGAACACCGGCATGCCGCGATAGGCAAGCCGGCCGCCTTCCTCGATGTTGCCGCTGCCGTTGAATACGGCCAGGCGCACGCAGCCGGCCATGACCATGGCGGCAAGCGAGAGTGACCACAGCCCGTCGAAGCCGGCCTGATACAGCAGCAGCGACGGCGCCAGCAGGTAGATCAGCACGTCCATGAAGCCGTCGAGATAGCGCCCGAACTCGCGCGCGAGTCCGAGGCGGCGTGCCAGCAGGCCGTCGAGCGCATCGCCCAGCATGGCGAGGAAGAGCCAGCCGGTGGCAAGAAAGAACTGCCCGGCCAGCGCCGCCTGCATGGACAGTCCCGCGCTGATGACGCCGGACAGCGTGAGCACGTCGACACGGTTCAGTTGCACCAGATAACGGCTCATGCCAGTTCCTCCGTGCTGCGCAGGCGACCGGCGGCGAGCGCGGCACGCAGCGCCGGGCGATCGATCTTGCTGTTGTGGCGGCCGTCCACCGGCAGCGCGGCAACACGCAGCAGCGGCAGTGGCAACAGACCGAGGCGCGCCAGCGCATCGCGCAGGGCGGCGGTGTCGGGCCGGCCTTCCAGCACCAGCAGCGGCCTGCCCGCATGCATCAGCAGCGCGCTGCGCAGGACGCCGGGCAGCGCATCCAGCGGCTTTTCAAATTCGAAGGGATAGCGGGTGGTGCCCGCGACCTGCAGCGCATCGCTGACGCGGCCGCAGAGCCAGAGCCGGCCCTTGGCATCGCGGTAGCCGGCATCGCCGGTGCGGTGCCAGACCGTGCCATCGGCGCGCGCGATCTTGCTTTCGCGCGTGGCGGCGTCGTTGTCGAGATAGCGCTTCAGCACATGCGGACCGGCGACCAGGATCTCGCCGATGACGCCGTCAGCCACCGCGGCGGCCTGCACCTCCGCTTCGTTTGTCAGCGGGCGGTCCGTGGCGACGATGCAGACGCAGGCCATGTCGGCCGGCAGGCCGACGAGATGGCCGGTGGCGCTGTCGCCCTCGCGCAACAGCTCATCGGCAGAGACGTCGGCAATCGGTTCGGCTTCGGTCGAGCCATAGACAATCCGGACCTCTGCCTGTGGAAACACGGCACGGCAGCGGGCGGCGAGCGCCGTGCTGACGGTGGAGCCGCCGATCACCAGCGAGCGCACGCCGGCAAACGTCAGTCCGGCGGCCTCGGCCGCGGCGCAGAGCCGCGCGACATAGGCCGGTGCACCGGCAACGCGCGTGATGTTTTCCTGCGCGAGCTGCGCCAGCACGCGCGCGCCGTCGACGCGGCCGGGCGCGGCGAGGTCGGCATCGGGCAGCACGGTGCGGATGCCGCAGCAGAGGTTGTGCAGCACCAGTACCGGAAAGCAGGGCAGGTCGGTGTCGTCGTCGCGGTCGGGCCAGTGCGCGCGGATGGCCTCGTGCTGCGCGATCAGGCTGCCGTGCGTGCGGTCGGCACCCTTGGGTGCGCCGGTGCTGCCCGAGGTGAAGGTGAGCAGGCCGTGCGCCTCATCCGGCAGCGCGAGGCAGGTGACTTCATGTGGATTGGCATCGGCGTGGCGCCGCAGGTCGCCGACGCCGAGCGCGGCGCCGTCGACGGCCAGCCGGCGCAGGCGCCAGAGCGCGGGCAGCAGCCACCAGAAGCGCAGCAGCGCGCGCGTGCCGATGACATGGCGCGCACCAGACGCCTTCAGTGCCGCGCGCTTGCGCGCTGCCGTCATGCCGCTGTCGATCAGCACCGGCACGAGGCCCTGGCCGAGCAGCGCGATCACCAGCACATAGAGCGCGCGCCCCGGGCGGGCCGCCAGCAGCACGCGGTCGCCCTGCGCCAGTCCGAGCCGGCGCAATGCCGACTGCGTGCGCGCCACCTCGTCCAGCAGTTCGCCATAGCGGGTGCGCTCGACACGGCCGTCGGCCTGCGGCACGGCCAGCGCCAGCCGTTCCGGGTGGCGCCGGCCGGCGTCGACAATCGCGCAGATGAAGTTCCGTCCGCTCATGGCCGCATCCGGTACAGGCCGTAGTGGTGCGGCGCACGACCGTGGCGCAGTGCAAACTGGCGCGAGTTGTTGTCCTCGCGCACCAGCGTGCCGGCGATGTCCTCGTAGCGGCCGGCGGCCCGCAGAGACAGTTCGCAGCCCATGGCGGTGAAGAGGCCGAGCGCACGGAAGTCCGGATGCACGCCACCGGTACGCGCCAGCGCACGCCGCGGCGCCGGCAGCAGGGCGGCATGTTCGCGGTAGTTCACGGCACTGGCCGGTAGCCGTGCAGGGTTGCCCTGACGCAGCAAGGGCGCGTAATCCGGATACACCAGGAAGAAGCCGGCGATGCGGCCGTCATGCGCGCGCGCCAGCACCGAGGTCTCGGGGCAGAAGCGTTCCGCAAAGGTCGCGCCGCAGTGGCGGCCGAATTCCTCGCGCGTAAGGCGGGTGTAGGCGAAGTTGCCGCCGAAGACCTCGTCGACAAAGCCGTAAAGCTCGTCGAGGTGCGCCATCCAGAACGCCGGCGTCATTGCTTCCAGTCGCAGCACCTGCTCCAGCTTTGGTTTCACGCGCGCAAAGTCGGGGCCGATGCTGGCCACCACGGCGTCGACCGGGGCGAAGGTGGAGAAATAGCGATAGCGCAGTTCAGCACCCAGCGTCTCGAGCAGCGCGGGGTAGTAGGGCGGGTTCCAGGGCTCGCCCGGAAACGCGCCGTGCGCGAAGGCATCGAGGCGCAGCCGGTAGCTGCCGTAGGTGCTGAAATTGATCGGGCCGTAAAGCGCGGTGGCGCCTTGCGCACGCGCCCAGTCGCTGACGGCACGGAACACCTCGCGATGCGCGGCGGGATCATCCATGCCTTCCCAGAAACCGAAGAAGGCGGCGCGCTCGCCATCGATGAGCTGGTCGCGGATGAAGCCGGCCAGGCGTGCGCGTCCCGGCACCACGGCGGCCATGGCGCGGCCATCGGCAAACCAGGGGTTGGCGGCGCTGAATTGCGTGGCGACGGCGGCGCTGTCTTCGCCCAGCCAGTGCGGGTCACCGGCATAGACGGCCGCCGGCAATTCCAGGAAGCCGGCGGGCAGCGCTTCCTGTGGCAGCAGGGCGCAGTGCAGCGTGCTCATGCCGGTACGTCCTGGTTGTCGACGTTCGCTGCGGCAGGCGCCGTCGCTGTCGTGTCGGCGGCATCGGTTTCCGGCAGCCGTTCGATGCGGCCGGTGCTGCCGTTCATGCGCACGCGCTCGCCGTTGTGCAGCGCCGTGGTCAGGCCGGGGATGCCGACAATCGCGGGAATGCCGAGTTCGCGTGCGACCACGGCCGAGTGCGACAGCGTGGAGCCGCGCTCGACCAGGATGCCGCCTGCGGTCGGGAACAGCGGCGCCCAGCCCGGATCGGTGCGCACCGTGCACAGGATCTGCCCGTTCAGCGACAGCTCGTCCGCGGGCGAGAAAATCAGGCGCACCCGCTCCTCGACCACGCCCGGATAGCAGCCGGTGCCGGCGAGTTCGCCGTCGCTGCTCACCGCCGGTGCCACATGCGGATAGGCATAGGCGTTGTGGTGGTAGACCATGCCCCAGGTCCAGAAATGGTGGGGCAGGTCCTGCGCCTCGTAGCCTGCGTATTCGGCGCGACGTGCGGCCACCAGCGGCTGCAGCTGCGTCTGCACGGCACGGCCGTCATGCCAGGCATAAAGCTCGTCCAGCGACAGGTAGAAAATGTCGCGCGGGCTCTCGAGCAGGCCGTCGCTTGCGAACTGGCGGCCGATTTCCAGGAACAGGTCGCGGTACAGGCCGAACAGCCGGGTGCGGGCCAGGCGCATGTTCTCGCGGTTGCGGATGGCCTCGCGCAGGCGCGCCAGGTCGGCACGGAAGCGGCGCAAGGCGCGTGCGCCCTGCTGCGTGCGGATGGCGGTGAACACCGTGGTCTCGGCCTCGGCGCGGAAACGGGCCTCGTTGGCGGCCAGCGTTTCCGGGCTCAGGTCGTCGCGGCCGAGGTAGTTCTTCAGCACCGCGAACAGGAAGGACGGGTCCTGGCGCAGCGTCACCGATTCCAGCTTGAGCTCGCCCATGGTGCGATCGCCGTAGCGCTCGATGTAGTCCAGACAGTGCGCATGGAAAGCCGGATCGTGCACCTGCAGCTGGCCGAGCAGGCGTGCGTTGTCGCCGCTCTCCAGCAGCTGGCGCAGCGCCGGGCGGGTACGGGCCTCGGCGCACATGCGCAGCAGCATCTTGGTCGGCTCGGTGCTTTCGATGCCTTCCTCGCCGGAGAGCAGGTTGTTCTGCACCACGTCGGGATGGGCTATGCCGGCGGCCAGCAGCGCGCGGTGCACGCGGCCGTTCATCATCATCACGTAGAAGTCGTTGAGGATGGGCGAGGTCCAGCGCTTCAGCATCTCGTGGTCCAGGCGCTTGGCCTCCTCGATCAGCTCGCCGGTGGACAGCGTGTGCAGGCGCTCGCGCGCAATGCTGCCGTACACGCCCTCGAAGCGGGCGCGGAATTCCTGCACCAGCGCGCCCATGCGACGAAAGCCGCGCAGCAGCAGGAAGAGCGCACGCAGCACCTGCGGCAGGCGGCGCAGCTTTTCCAGCGTGGTGAGTTCGCGGTCCTCGACCAGGTCGACCGGATCGGTCAGGCCCATCATGCGCTCGAGGTCGGCCTTGTTGGTCTTGAACGAGGGCAGCAGCAACAGGCCGCGGTACCAGTTGTTGATGTTGTAGTACACGCGTCCGTGCACCAGGCCCAGCATGTTGTCCAGCATGTCGCGGTGCGCCTCGATGACGCGGTCGGACAGGCCGAGCACGCGCATGGTCTGCTCGTAGACGGTGGCATAGGCACGGCTGGCAAACGAGAAGGTCAGCGGCGTGGTGACACCGCAGTAGGACTCCTGGATGTTGGAGTTGTCGAACACCAGGCGCCGGCCCACCGGCTGCTGCGGTGCCGGCAGCTTCGTCACCGGGCGGGTTTGCAGGATCCAGACCTTGCCGTTCTGCAGTGTCCACTCGATGTCCTGCGGAAAGCGCTGCAGCTCGGCAATGCGCCGGCCGGCATCACGCAGCGCCAGCACCTCGGCATCGCCGAGGCAGGGCGCATGGCGGCGCTCGTCGGCCACGGCCACCTCGCAGGTGCCGCGACCGGCCGCATGGTCGAAGACCACCGCCACGTCCTTGTCGGCCAATGTGCGTTCGATGCTGTCCTCGTGCAGGCCGACAGTGAATTCGTCGGTATTGCAGTGGCCGCCGACCACGCCCTCGCCGCAGCCCCAGGCCGCGGAAATCAGTGCATGGCGCCGGCTGCCGGTCACCGGGTGCGCGGTGAACATCACGCCGGAAACATCGCCCTCGATCATTTCCTGCAGGATCACCGCGGCACGGATGTCGGCCAGCGGCAGGCCGCGCGCCAGCCGGTATTGCAGCGCACGCGTGTTGAACGCCGAGGCGGCGACCGCGAGCAGGCTCGCGCAGACCGCGTCGAGGCCGCGCTGGAACAGGTGGCTGTCCATCTGCCCGGCAAACGAGGCGCCTTCGGCATCCTCGCCCAGCACCGAGGAGCGCACCGCCAGGAAGTGCTGTTCACGGCCGAGCAGCGCCTGCGCGATTTCCGCGCGCAGCGCCTCCGGCAGCGTGGCGGCAAGAATGCTGTCGCGAATGCGCGCGGCGGCGCTTTCCAGCGCCTGCGCATCGCTGACCTGGCCGATGATGCGCAGTTCGCCCTCGATGAAGGGCGCCAGGTTGTTGCTGGCAATCAGGTGGCGGAAGGCCTCGGTGCTGACCACCCACCAACGCGGCACCGGCAGCTGCTCGCGCGTCATCCACGCGAGGTTGGCGGCCTTGCCGCCGAGCAGGGCGGGATCGAGGAAGAGGGCGTCTTCCTGGCTGTGCACGAAACGGTTCATTGCACACGTACTCCTTCAATGACCAGCAGCTCGCGCGAGCTGCGGTAGACCCGCTCCATGAAGCGGTAGTGGCGGAAGGTGTGCGCCATCATGTACATGGGCAGGCGGTTCACCAGCAGGTCGCGCAGGGCCAGCTTGTAGCCGCGGCGCCATTGCGCGGCGTCGATGGCGACGCCGGCATGGCGCTCCAGTTCGCGGCGGTGCAGCTCGACATAGCCGTCGATTTCCGCGGCGCTGAACGGCGTGTTCAGCGTGAACGCCAGCAGCTCGGCCAGGTCGTGCTGCGGCAGGTGCAGCGTCGCCAGCTCCCAGTCATAGGCACACAGGCGCAGGCCGTCGCCGTCCTGGCGGAAGGCGATGTTGCGCGGATTGAAGTCGTTGTGGATCAGCGTGCGCGGCAGTGTCTCGATTTCCGCCCACCAGTTGCCGATGTCCTGCACGATGGCGCGGAACACCGCGAGATCCTCCTCGCTGAACCATTCCGGGAATTCCTCGCGCGCATGGGCGCCGAGCAGCTCCCAGAGCCGGCGCTTTTCCAGCATGCCGGCGGCGGTCGGGTAGTCGGTCAGCCAGGGCTGCTGCATGAGTTCGCCTTCGCGGCCGTACCAGATGGCGTGCACCTCGGCGATGCCGCGGATCGCGGCCTCGATGTGGGCGCGCGTCCAGTCGCTGGTGTCGTCCGCGCTGTCCATGTGCACAAGGCCGGTCAGGTGCTCCTCGACAATCACGTAGGCCTCGCGCTCCGGGTCCTGCAGCACGCCATGGACCTGCGGGGCATGGCGGGTGAAGCGCGGATCCTGCTGGCTCATCACCGCGAGCTCGCGCACATGGCAGCCCTTGAAGCCGATGCGGTCGCGGAACTGGGTGAACTCCTGCGCCAGGCGGGCATCGCACATCGATGCCATGCTGCCCAGCATCAGGATGACTTCGTCATCCAGCGGCTTGATCTTGGCCATGACCTCGATGCTGTCACCGTCGGCGCGCGCAAGCCGGAACGGGAAGTGGCCCACCAGCTTGTTGATCTTGTGTGCCGTCAGCTCGGTGATGATGCTGGAGCCCTTGCTGTCGAGTTCGCGTGCCTCCAGTGCGGTGATGCCGAAAGGCGCCGGGCCGGCATCGACAATGCGCTGGAAGAAGTCGCGGTCCAGGTCGCCGCGCTTCAGGTAGTTCACCGGACGGTTGCGGCCGAGTTTCTCGTGGGCGCGCGCAAACTGGTCGGCGGCGATGGCCGACAGCGTGGAGATGTCGAGCGCCAGGCACCAGCCGGCGATGACTTCGGCGAGCTTGTGCGACTTGCCGGGGCCGGCGCAGCCGATCAGCTCCAGGCATTCGCGCTGCTGGGTCAGGTTGGTGCCGCCTCCGACGGTGCCGATCACCAGCGAGGGCAGCGTCATCGTGCAGTAGGCATCGCCCTCGTCGGTCAGCTCGATGTGCAGCTGCGCCAGTGCCGACTCGTGCACGCAGGCAATGTCCTGGCCGAGCGCGGTGAACATGGCCGCCACCACATTGGCGACATTGATGTTGATGCCGACCATGCCGGCGCCGACCGAGCCGGTGACGAACTGCTGGTAGGCGCGCACCAGCTGCGCGGCACTGACCTTGAGCACCTTGCGGCAGACGTCGTCGGCGAGCACGGCCTCGGCCAGCACGCGCACGCCGCGGCCCTTGAGGAAGGTCTGGTAGGTGACCTTCTTGTCGTTGGACAGGTTGGCCTCGATGAGGAAGCTGGCCACGCGCAGGTCGTCGAAGCGCTTGATGGCCTTCAGGATCCACTGGCAGGCCTGCCAGGTGCAGGTGGTGGTCATGTTCTGGCCGGCGGCATCGCCGGTTTCGTAGATGAAATGCACGTGCACGTTGCGGCCCATGACCTGGGCCTGGATTTCCACCAGCTGCGCGTAGTTGGAGTACTTGCGCACCTCGGCGGCGAGTTCGGCGTAGTGGTCCTGCACCCATTCGGCGAAGAACAGCGCCTCGTTCATGCTGGCAAAGCCGAACAGCGGCACGCGCATCATGCGCTGGCCGAGCACGCGCGTGGTGACGCCGCCGGAGCGCGAGAGCGCAGTGGCACCGCGCGTGGCCGAGGCCACCAGCGCCCCCTCGCTGGTGGCCAGCGGTGCGTAGAACAGGCCGCTGGCGTGCATGCCGCGTATCTGCAGGGGGCCGGCGATGCCGACCGGAATTTCCACCGAGCCGATGAAGGCCTCGATATTGCTCACCAGCTTGCGCGGATCGAGCCGGGTCTCGGCGACCTCGGCCAGCGCGGCACCGGTGGCGGCGCGCGCGAAGGCCAGCCGCTCCTGGCGCGCTTCTTCGGTGTACAGGCCGCGTGCGGGAATCTTGGGCAGCGTGTGCTCGTCATAGTCGGGCTGGGCGGCCGGCAGGCCGCGCGTGCGCAGCAGGTAGCTCACTTCCCACAGCCGGGTGTCGGTGGTGGCGCAGTCGCAGGCCGACAGCACCAGCTGCACGCCCTGCTCGTGCTCGCGCAGCGACAGCACGCGCAGGCAGGGCAGCACGATGTCGCGGCCGGCCACCGACAGCTGCAGGTTGCGCAGCTGGGTGCCCGGGACGGGCGGGTTCAGGCGCTCGCGCAGCAGCGCGCAGAGATGGCCCTTGGACACATTGAGCGGAACCAGCTCGAGACCGTCCTCGAGCTGGCAGCGGGCGCGATGCTCGGTGGTGAAGTCGAAGCGCGGGGCAGCGGCATGGGTGGTGCGCATGGCAGCGATACTCGTCATGTCGTCAGAACAGGGAGGCGTTGATGCCGTGGCGGGCGAGCGCCGCGGCAATCAGCACGGCGTAGCCGGCGAGCATGGTGAGCGCGACCGCGGCTTCGTTTTTGCCGCGGCCGGCGGCATCGGGCGCGGCCATGAACAGCAGCAGCTGGCGCAGGCCGAGCACGAGGAAGAGCCCGAGCACAAGCACGGCCCAGAGCGGAAAGCCGCCGGTGAGCAGCGCGAGCAGCCAGAGCTGGCAGGCCACCATCGCCGTCACCAGCGCCATTACGACGCCGGCGGCGCCGCGGGTGCCGAAAATGCGCGAATACGATTCCACGGTGTCGCGCTCTTCCTCGGGGCCACGGGTCTTGCGCGTGATTTCGAAGCAGAAACCGCTGACAAAGGCGAGCAGCATCAGCACGCCGGTTTCCGGGCCCATGGCCGCGCCGGGGGCGGCCAGCTGCGCCAGCCACCACACGATCAGCGGCATCACCAGCATGTGCGACACCGCATACCAGGTGAGGTGGCGGCCCAGCCATTCGGGAATTAAGAACTCCTTGCCCATCAGGCAGGTCCAGCCAAACATCGCGAGCCAGGCCAGCGTCACGCTGCCGATGCCGCCATCCAGCCACAGCGAGGCACCCAGCTGCAGCGCAATGGCGATGGCGCCGGCCACGCGCAGCTGCGCCAGCGTGATGAAGCCGCGCTGCAGCACGCGTTCGGGATGGTTCTGGCAGTCCAGCGCATAGTCCTTGTGCTCGTCGAAGATGCGCAGCAGCAGGAAGAAGGACCAGGTGACGAGGCAGCCGGCCACATCGTGCAGGCTGAGCGTGATCTCGCCGCCTGCGGCCGCGCGCACCACGGCGGCGGTGGTCAGGTAGAGGATGAAAAACAGCAGGGCATTGGCAAACGGGAAACGCTCCTTCATCCACGCGAGAAA
>DAIRDY010000039.1:12597-13742 GCA_036795935.1 Moraxellaceae bacterium
TGCAGCAGCTGCCAGTAGGAACGGCGCTCGACCACGCCCTCGGCCAGCAGCACCGGGCCGATCAGCGCGACGGCGCGGCTCATGCGGTAGAAGGGCAGGCGCGGGTAGATGTGGTGCACCACATGGCAGTCGCCTGCGTCCCAAAAAAACAGCAGGCGGCTGAGCGGGCCGGTGCGGTAGCAGGTCGACCAGTGGAAGGGGTTGTCCGGATTGGCGTCGGCATGCTCGATGACGATGCGCAGCGTGTTCACCACCGGGCCCATCACCAGCACCGGCAACAGCCAGCCGTAAAACACCGGCGCCGGGAACAGCCAGAGTCCGAGCGGCAGCAGCAGAAGCAGGCCGCGCAGCAACCAGCGCTCGATGCGTGCGCGCTGTTCGGCCTCGGCGCCGCGGCCGCTGACATCGTGGTAGTGGCGCAGGCCGTCCTCACGGTTCAGGCGTCCGGCCTGTGCCAGCTTCACGCCGAGCAGCGTCATGAACAGCCAGCGCTTGCCGCGCGTGTCGAGGTGCTGCTTGTAGGCCTCGGTGTCCTGCGCGGTGCCGATCCAGCGGTGATGCGCGAGGTGGGCCTGCTCGTAGCCGGTGGGCAGCGAGAGGCGCGGCAGCGTCAGCACGATGCTGGCCAGCCAGGAGCCGGTGGCGCCGAACACGCGGCGGTGCACGAACAGGTCGTGGCTGACCAGCCCCATCAGTTGCAGCAGGAAACCCTGGGCCACGAACAGCAGCAGCCAGAGCACGGAGAACGGCAGCAGCGCCAGCGCCAGCACATTGGCCGTGAACAGGCCGCTGGCGATGACCACGGCCAGCACGTCGAGCCCGCGGTTCTCGCGGTGCAGCGCGACAATGGTGTCGGTGCCCAGTGCCTCGCGCAGGCGGCGGCGGACCGGGGCCAGTGCGTCATTCGGGTTGCGATCGTTCATGGTGACTCCTTGATCGTGGGGTTGGCCGGGCACAGGCGCCCGGCAGCGGTCGCTCCGTCCGGAAGCGGCATCAGGTGTCGGCGGTGGCGCCATGGCTTGCGGTGCTGGCAGCAGTGGCCGCCGCCGGCATCTGCCGGCGGTCCAGCAGCAGGTAGAGCACCGGCAGCAGCACGAGGTCGCAGAGCAGCGCGAAGCCGATGGTCATCGTGGTCATCACGGCCG
>DAIRDY010000040.1:0-13624 GCA_036795935.1 Moraxellaceae bacterium
GCATGGGGCAGTTTCCGGGGCGGGTGACAGTCATTCTGCAAAGTGTGCGCACGGCGGGCAACCGCCGTTCAGTGCTCATGCTCGGCGCGCAGCGTGGTGCCGGGAGGCTGGTAGTACTGCAGCACCGTGGCCGTGCGCGGCCAGTCGTGGCGGCGCAGCAGGCGTGACAGGTTGATGCCGAACCCCAGATAGCTGACGCGCCGCGGCGTCTTGTCCGGCTCGCTGTAGCCGCGCGCGTAATAACCGGCATGCACTTCCAGCCATTGCAACGGCGTGTCGGCGAGGGCAGTGAAGCCGGCAGGCTTCAGTGCCAGCAGGTAGCGGCCGTTCTCGTAGTCGGTGCTGATGTCGCCGGCGGCGCGGTTGAAGCGGTATTCCACGCGCAAGTCCAGGCGCTCGCGCCAGACCGCATCGCGTGCCAGCCAGTAGCCGGCGGCGGTGCCGGCCACGTTCATCGCCATGTCTTCACCGGAAATGCCGTAGGGGCTGAAGCCGTCGCCAAGCTCGATCAGGCTGGTCAGCAGCAGTGAGCTGACGGCGGCCTCGCGGGCGGCCTCGGCGTCGCTGCTGCCCCAGTGCCGGTACAGGCCGTCGAAGGCCCGCGTCATCAGGTAGGCGGTGTAGAGATGGCCCGCCTTGTCGGCGCCGCCCTCTTTGGTGTCGGCACCGAACCAGCCTTCGGAGCGGAAGTGCAGGTCTTTTTCGCCGTAGTCCCACTGTGCCAGGCCCCAGGCCACGATCACGGCCGCGCCAATCCAGCGCGTCTGCACGATGCGCGCGGCGCTGTCGTCGTCGCCGGCCGCGGGCGGCGACGGCAACAGCGCGAGCAGCAGAAGGGTGGAGCGGATGCAGCGCATGACGGCTCCATGGCAGGCCAGGCCCTGTAAGCCTAGACGCTGCCGCCGCTGCTGCCGGGCGGCGGGCCTGCTACGCTAGCGCCCCCGCCACCGGAGCCTCCCGCCATGCACTGCCAGCTTGATCTCACCATTGCCGAATTCATCGGCCTCGCGGCCCGTCCTCTCGAGGAGGCCGACCTGGCCTGGGGCGAGGGCAACTGCCTGCAGGGCCTGGTCTGGCATGAGTCGCTGGTGATGATGGACCCGCTGGCCGACGAGGAATTCGGCGCCGATGTCACCGTGCGCCTGGCCGAGAAATTCCTGCCCAACCGCACGGCGCAGCGCTGCCTGCAGATGCCGTTCCGCGTGCCCGAGGGCGCGGCGCTGCTGCTGTTTTCTGCCGAGGACGAAGAGGCGGTGCCGCTGGACGTGGCGGCCGGCGACTACACGCTGTTCTACGAAGTCTGCCTGTCGCGCGAGGTGTTCTATGTGCTGACGCTGGTGCGCGAGGCGATTCCGCATGCCAGTGCGCGCAAGAGCGACGGCTGGGGCATGGAAAAGGACAAGCCGCTGGTGCCAGGCGTGTTCTGACCTGCGCCGCCCTTGGCCCGCCCGCGCAAGAAAAACGCCGCTTATGAAGCGGCGTTTTTCTTGGCCATGACCATGGCCACGACGGGCGCTTCCAGTTGCAGCCGGTTGGCCACGGCCGGATGCGCCTCGACACGTGCCAGCCACGCGGCCGTGAGCGGCCAGCGCGCGGCATCGATCGTGTAGCCTGCAATGCGCGCATTGATGAACTGCACCACCACGCTGACATCGCCCAGGCTGAGCGCGTCGCCGAACAGGAAGCCGCTCGCCGGTGCCTGCGTTTCCAGGTAGTCCAGCGCCTTCGGCAGCTTCTCGGTGAGCGCGCGCTCGACGCGTGCCTCGTCGGTGGGCTGCTTCATGAACACCGGCTTCATGATGCGCTCGAAGAACAGGTGCAGGCCGGTGCATTCGGCGAGCACGGTGTCGGCATACTCCTCGAACCAGCGGGCGCGGGCGCGCAGCTCGGGCGTGGCCGGCATCAGCGAACGCTCGGGGTATTTCTCTTCCAGGTACTGCGCGATCACCGAGGAGTCGGAGACGGTGAAGTCGCCGTCGCGCAGTGCGGGAATCTTGCCGAGCGGGCTGATCTCGAGATAGCCCTCGGGCAGGCGGCCCGGCGCGGCCGGCACCAGTTCATGGGGCAGGCCCTTGTGTTCGGCGAGGATCAGCACCTTGCGCACGAAGGGGGAGAGCGGGGCTCCGTAAATGGTCAGCGGCATGGCAGGCTCCGGCGGTTTTTGGCGGGGTGCCGGAACGCTTCCGGCACGCAGTGGCAGACGGGCTACGGGAACACGGCCGGCGTGTGGCCGGCAATGACCGGAAACACCAGCGCCTGACCGTAATGCTCAGCAGCCAGGCGCTCAGGCGCCGGCCAGCCACGCCAGCAGATGGGCGCCGGCATGGGCGATGACGGCGGCCTCGAGGCCGTGGCGCCAGAACAGCCAGCCGGCGAGCAGGCCGAAGGCCGTGTTGGCGATGAGCGCCCAGGCCACGACGGACGCCTCCAGCGCCGGCAACTGGCTGGCCAGCACCGGCAGGTGCGCCAGTGCGAACAGCAGGGCGCTGGCGGTGATGGCGAAGGCCACGGCAGCGGCTGCCGGCCGGCCTTCGCCGCGCTGCAGTACGCGCCAGGGCAGCCACAGCAGCAGGCTCATCATGCCGAGTCGCAACAGCAGCTCCTCGGTGATGCCGCCATAGAGCAGCCGCACGAGCAGCGGCAAGGGCGGCAGGCTGTCCAGCGTGGCGAGGGCGGCCGGGCGCAGTTCGCCGGCGGCGAGCAGGATGCCGGCACCGAGCAGCGCGCCGAGCTTGCCGGCCACCACGCTGCGCCGCCAGGGCGATGTCCGCAGCCGCCCGGCCAGGGCGGCATCGAGCAGCGGTGTGCCGAGCCCGGTGCGCGCCGCACAGGCACTGCCCAGCGCCACCAGCACCGCCAGCAGCAGCGCGCTTTGCAGCGTGCTGATCGCCAGCAGCGCCGGCATCGGCATTGGCAGCGCCTGGCCGGCGAGCAGCGGCGGCAGCCACAGCCAGGTCAGGGCCAGGATGCCGGGCAGGCCGCAGAGCCAGAGCAGGAGCAGGCGTGGCATCGGGCCGTCCTCGTCGTGTCAGGAATGCGGGCGATTATTCGTCGCGGCTTGACCGGCAGCAACGCCGCCGGCGAATCGACTGGCGCGGGCGCCTGCGCCCGGCTTCACTGGTGGCGTCTTCAGCACGGAGGGAATCAGGATGGCGGCCGGCGGCAATCCGCTGCGCGAGGCAAGCCAGGCGGCAGCGCTGGCGCTGCAGGCGTTTCCGGGGCGCGTGCCGTCCGAGGCCCTGCATCGCCTGCGCGTTGCGCTGCGCCAGTTGCAAAGCCGGCTGCCGCGCGATGCGGCGACGGTGGCCGTGCACCGCGCGCTGCGCGAGGTCCTGCGCGCGAGCAGTCCGCTGCGTGATCGCGACGTGCTGCTCGCCGAGTTGCGCCGTCTCGGGATGACGGCGGTCGCGCGGGCCTATGCCGCAGAGCAGGCGGCGGCGCGTGCCGCCTTCGCTGCCGGTCCCGCACTGGCCGGACTGCAGGCCGCGCTGGCCGCCCTGCCGCCGCCGCTCGCGGCGGCAACGACAACCGTGCCGCTGCGCAAGCCGCTGCGTCGCCTCGCGCGCCAACTGCAGGCGCCCGTGTTTGAGGGCACCGCCGACGCCATGGCAGGGTCTGCATCCGACTGGCACGGCCTGCGGCTCGCGGTGAAGAAGTGCCGCTATGCGCTGGGGAGGCGCCGTGAGGCGGCCTGGCAGCCACCGCTCGCGGCGCTGCTGCGGCGGTTGCAGGACGGCCTCGGGCGCTGGCATGACCGCGAGCAGTGGCTGGCGGTCGCCGCGCAGGACGCGCGCCTCGCCCCGGCCGTGGCGCAGTGGCAGCAGGAGGCCGCGCGCGAGCTCGCCGTCATCCGCCCCTTGCTGCCCACGCTGGCGCGGCTGGTGGCGCAGGCCCGCGGCGCGTCCTGATGCCCTTGCAATCGCCGGCGGCCGCCCCATCTTCCGCGCAATGTCCTGTGGAGATTCCTGATGTCCGAGCCTGTCATCCTGGCGTGCCCGCACTGCCATCGCCCCAACCGCGTGCCGGCGGATCGCCTTGCCGCGGGCGGCAAGTGCGGCAGCTGCAAGCAACCGCTGTTTGTGGCGCAGCCGGTCGCGCTCTCGGCCGCCAACTTTGATGCCCATGTGAACGGCGACCTGCCGGTGGTCGTCGACTTCTGGGCGCCGTGGTGCGGACCTTGCCGGCAGTTCGCGCCGGTGTTCGGGCAGGCCGCGCGTGAGCTCGAGCCGCGCGTGCAACTGGCCAAGGTGGATACCGAAGCGGAGCCGGAGCTGGCACAGCGCTTTGCCATCCGCAGCATTCCGACGCTGGCGGTGTTCCGGCGCGGACAGATTGTCGCGCGGGTGGCCGGCGCCTTGCCGCCGGCACAGTTCCTGCGCTGGGTGCGCGAAAACAGCTGAGTGTCCGGCCGCGGCAAAAAGCCCGCAGTCGCGGGCTTTTTTTGTGTCGGTGCGGTGGCAAGCCTTCAGCCGGTCAGGCCCAGCTCCTGCACCAGCTCTTGCATGAATTCCGCAAACAGCCGGGCCTTCAGCGGCACGCGCTGGCCGGGGCTGCCCGGCGTGAATACGGCATTGAGCGGCAGCCCGCCCTCGCGCGGCGAGTCGCAGCGCCAGTCCGGCAGCAGCGGCACCAGCCGTCCGGCCTGCACCGCCGGCTCTGCCAGCCAGCTCACCAGGCGCGTGATGCCGAGGCCGTTCTCCGCCATCTGCCGCGCCACGCGCGAGCTGGTGGTGTGCAGCCAGCCGCCGATGACCAGGCGCTGCACGTCCTCGCCCTGCCAGAAGCGCCACTCCACCGGTCCGGCGAGCTGGCCGAGCGTGATGCAGGGCAGGGCCGGCAACGCCGCCGGATGCGCCGGCGCGCCATGCCGCGCCACCCAGTCCGGGTGCGCGTAGAGGCCGCGACGCACGGTGCCGAGGCGCTGCACGCGCAGGCTGGAGTCCGGCTGCACGCCAAAGCGGATGGCGACATCGAAACCGGCCTGCACCAGCGGCGCGAAGCGATCGGAGAGGTCCAGCTCCAGGCGCAGCTCCGGATAGCGGGCATGGAACTCGGGCAGCCGCGGCGCCAGCACTTCCTCGCCCACCACCACTGGCAGGCTGACGCGCAGCAGGCCGCGCGGCACGCCGCCGGTAAGGCTGGCCAGGCCCTCGTGCGCCTCGCGCTGGGCGGCGAGCATGGCCTCGGCATGCTGGCGGTAAAGTTCGCCGGCCTCGGTCAGGTGCAGGCGGCGCGTGGTGCGCATCAGCAGCGGGGCGCCCAGGCGCCGCTCCAGCTCGGCCACGGCGCGTGTCAGCGACGAGGGGTTGTTGCCGCGGGCGCGTGCGGCGTTGGCGAAACTGCCGGCACGGACCACCTGCAGGAAGATCTCGGCGGCATGGAGTTCGTTGAAGTCGTTGCGCATAACGCAATAGTCAAATGAGTGATTGGCGGTTTTCGTTCGTATGGCGCAGGAATAGCGTCGGGGTCAAGGCCTTTCACCCAGGCCTGCCCTCCGGAGGATGCCGCCATGACCAGTGCCTTTGCTCCCGTACTCACCGATCCGCTGTTCCGTCCCTGGCAGGCCGAGCGCCTGCTCACGGCCGATGCCACGCCGCTGGCGGCCCGCCTGTTTCCGGCGGCCCGGCCGGCGCAGGGCGCCGTGCTGGTGGTGCCCGCCATGGGCGTGCCCCAGGCCTTCTATGCGCCGCTCGCGAGCTGGCTGGCCGGCCGCGGCTTTCATGTGCTGACCTTCGATTACCGCGGCATCGGCGACTCCGCGCAGGGGCCGTTGCGCAAGGTGGCGGCCGATGTCATGACCTGGGCGCGCGAGGATGCCGCCGCCGCCCTGGCGCGCCTGGCCGCGCATGCCGGCGAGCTGCCGCTGACCTGGGTCGGGCACAGCCTGGGCGGCCAGATCCTGCCTTTCGTGCCCGGGCGCGAGCGCGTGGCACGCATGGTCACCGTCGCCACCGGCAGCGGCTACTGGCGCGAGAACTCGCCCGAGCTGCGGCGCCGCGTCTGGCTGCTCTGGTATGTGGTGGCGCCGCTGACCATGCCGCTGTTCGGCTACTTCCCCGGTCGCCGCTTCAACATGGTCGGCGACCTGCCGCGCGGCGTGATGACGCAGTGGCGGCGCTGGTGCCTGCACCCGGAATATGCCGCCGGCGTCGAGGGCGAGGCGGTGCGCGCGCAGTACGCGGCGGTGACCACGCCAATCACCTCGCTGTCGTTCACCGACGACGAGTTCATGTCGGCGCGCAATACCGCCTCCATCCACGGCTTCTACACCGCGGCGCCGCGCACCATGCTGCGCCTGGAACCACGCCGCGAAGGCCTGCGCCGCGTCGGCCACTTCGGCTTCTTCCGGCGCGAGATGCAGCAGCCGCTGTGGGAGCGCCACCTGCTGCCGGCGCTGGCCACGGCCTGAGCGCGCGGCGCGAAAAAAAAATGCCCCGCAGTGCGGGGCATTTTTCATGGCCTGGCGCGTGCCGTGTCAGCGGTTGTTCTTCGCCGACAGGAACGCCATGTCGAGGAAGCCGTCGACATACTTGCGGCTGACGTTGCCGAACTGCGCCGCATCCACTTCCACGTTGTAACGCGTGATGCTGGAGCTGCTGACACCGCCCACGCCGCCGGCCGCCGCCATCAGCGACAGGGCCTTGGTCACGCCCGAGGCCACCTTGTCACCGGTGGTGGTGGCATTGACCACGGCCTTGTAGAACTTCTCGTCGGCGGTCACCGGGATCTTGGTGCTGAAGACCGGGGCGCGGCCAGGCTTCACCATGCACTCCCGCTTGCCGAAACGGTTCCAGCAATCCATTTCGCTCTTGAGCTTGAAGGACACATCGCCGGCAATGCTCAGCCGTACTTCGCCACTCACTGAAGCCGAGTCCTTGTTGGCCAGCTGGAAGGCCTTGGCGTTGCCGCTCGAGGTGAGCTGCGCGAAATCGACCAACACGTTGATGTTCACCGCGTCGGCGCCCAGTTCGTCCATCACGCGCGTCTCGTAGAACGCGGCGGACTCGCCCGAGGCCTGCTTGAAGGCCTGGCCGAGGCCGCTGGCCACGCCGATGTAGCGCGGGTCGAACACGCTCTGGCCCTTGGGCGTGAACACCAGGTACTTGCTCTGGCCGACCTTGTATTCGTAGGGGCTGGGCTTGCCGGCCTTGCCGAGACCCTGGTAGCTGGCATTGGCCGCCAGTTCCTTGCTGCCGATCACCTCGAAGCCGGCCTTGCGCAGGCGGTCTTCGGCGCCGCTGCAGATGCCGTCCGCCATGGTCTGGAGCTGGGCCTCGTTGAGGCCGGTCAGGGTGTAGAGCTGGGTGACCCTGGACTCGGCGCGGTTCACGCCGACCGAGCCGAACAGGCCGGCGCCGGTGGAGGCCGAGGCGCTGCTGACCTGCGCGAACATCACGTTGCAGGCCGTTACCGCCAGCTTGCCGGTCTTCTTCATGTACTTCGGCGCTTCCTTGTTGGGCGCGATGAAGGTGGCGGCCTGGGCGTCGGCGGCCGAGGCCGGGTTGAAGGCGGGCGGGGGCGGCGGCGTGGTGGCGCAACCGGTAACGGCGAGGGCGGTGGCAACGGCGGCCAGGCGCAGCGGCATGGCAAACACGAGGGACATGGACTTCTTCTCCTTGGCGGTGATCTTCCGGTGACGTGCCGGTGGCCAAGGACCATAAAACGTGACGCCGTGCACATTGCACCCCCCACTTGGTGGGTTGGGACCAACGGGCGCCGGTGTGGACATGCGGTGGCCCGCGCTGCCGGCATGCCGTTGCCGGTTGCGCGGGGCTTGGGGGCGTCCTGCAGAAATCGCGGGCATGAAAAAACCCGGCCGGAGCCGGGTTTTTTCAGGATGCCTTGCCGTCGTCGACGGCAGGGAATCAGACGGCCTTGATGTTGGCAGCCTGCTTGCCCTTCTGGCCCATGGTCACGTCGAACGAGACCTTCTGACCTTCGGTCAGGGTGCGGAAGCCGTCCGCACGAATTTCGGAGAAGTGAGCGAACAGATCTTCGCCACCGTCGTCCTGGGTGATGAAGCCGTAGCCCTTAGCGTCGTTGAACCACTTGACGGTACCCGTTGCCATTTTTGCTTACCTGTAAAACTGAAGTGATGGGCAGCTGTTGCCCGGGAGTGCATGGAACCTGAACAGGGAATATGACGAACCGGAGTACTGGCAAACGCGAGGACTGCTGGCAGGCATGGATTTCAGCCTGTGGGGCATGCGAGCGCGATAATTGGCCGGCCGCCGCGGGAAGTCAAGCACCCGCCTGCGGGCCGGTACCGGGCGGCCGTGGCCGCCGCCCGGCGTCGTGCGTTGGTGCGGCGCGCGGCCTCAGGCGCTGACCAGCGCGAGGCCGAGCGGCATGCGCACATGCACGGCGCAGCCGGCGCCGGGCAGCGTCTGCCAGTCGACGTCGCCCTGCAGTTCGGCCAGGCGTGCACGCATGATGGCGAGACCGCGGCCGGCCTCCTGCCAGGTGCCGCCGTCCTGGCCGCGACCGTTGTCCTGCACGCTCAGGTGCAGGTGGTCGCCGGCGCGCGTCAGCGTCACCGCAAGCCGGCTGCCGCCGCTGTGGCGCAGCGCATTGCTGATGGCTTCGCGCAGCACGCGGGTCAGGTTGGCGTGCTGGCGCGAGCTCAGCATCAGGCCCAGTTCCTGGTCGAGGCGGTTGTCCCAGTCCAGCGCCACGTCCTGCGCATCGCAGCGCTCGCGCGCTTCGTCGCGCCATTTGGTGATGGCCTCGCCGAGCACGATGTCGCGGAAATTCAGCATGTGCAGCAGGCTGCGCGTGTCGCGAATGGCTTCGCGCACCAGGGGCTGCAACTCCTCCGGGCTCTTGTGCAGCAGCGTCAGCAGCTTGGCGCCGAGGTCGTCGTGGATGTCGCGGGCGATGCGCTCGCGTTCGACACGGGCCCCGGTGTCGCGGGCGCGGAACATGTCCAGCGACAGCGCGAACAGGTGCTGCACCGACTCCAGCGTGCCGATGTCCTGGGGTGTGAAGAGGCGGGCGCCGTCGTCGGCATGGCGCAGGCAGAGCGTCCGGCCCGGCTCGCGCAGGTCGGGCACGACGAGTGCAAGGCCGTTGTCGGCCACGCGTGCACTTTCGCCGTCGGCGAGGGCGATGCCGGCTTCGGTGATCTGCAGCGGCCGGTACACGGTCTGCAGGATGGCCGGCCAGCGCTCGCGCAGGCGTGCCTCGGTGGCTTCGCCGGCATTGGTCTGGATCAGCAGCGGCAGCACGTCCGGCAGCCACTGCTGCAGCGTGCGTTCGCGGCGGCCGCCCAGCCAGCTCCACAGCTTCTGGCGCAGCGGGAAATACAGCCAGCCGACAATCGCCACCGACAGCGACAGCGCGAGCCCTTCCGGCACCGTGAACATCGACAACAGCAGCACGTCGAGCACGACCACGGCCACGCCACCCAGGAACCAGGCCCACACCGCATACCACCAGGCCTCGAGCTGGAACAGGCGGTAGCGCACCACGCCGAGCGCCAGACCCCAGTACATGATCAGGAAGGCGCCGAACATCACGCCCTGCGGCGCCGGCATGGGCAGGTTGAGCGCGGCCGGGATGATGATGGTGCCGGCGAACAGGCCGGTGGCGAGATAAATCGAGAGCAGGAACCAGCGCAATGCCGCGCGGTCATCCGGTGCGCGCCGGGTCTGCCACCACTGCATGCCGGCGAACACGAAGCTGAGTGCAAACACCACGAGCACGCCGAAGTGGAAGATTTCCGGGCCGCCGGCCTGCGTCATGTCAGCGAGCCACACCACCAGTGCCGCGCCATAACAGGCCAGCGGCATCCACAGGCCGCCCAGCCGGCGCGGATAGACCCAGAGCAGCGCCGAGAGCGAGGCGGTGAAGAACAGCGCACCGAAGTGGTTGGTGACGGACAGCGCGCGGAACACGTCACCGGCGAGTGCGAGTTCGCGCGTGCTGTAGATGGCCGCCGCCGGCGCGAAGATCAGGTAGCCGAAGCCGGTGAGCGCATAGAGGCGCGTGGCCGCCGAGCCGGCCGGCCCCAGTGCCCACACCAGCAGGCCGGTGATGACGCCGCCGACACCCACAAAGAGCTGGAACCAGAACAGCAGTGGCAGGTCATGCAGATGCGCCTCGCGGGTGGCCAGCATGATCTCGCGGCCGTCCGCGAGTGCGACGCCCAGGCGGTTGGCGGCGAGGGCCTTGGCGATCTGCTGCTGGTCGGCCATCAGGGCGTTGTAGGCGTCGAACGTGGGGAGCACGTCCGGTTCCTCGATCAGCAGCTCGGCGCGGACCGGCAGGCGTGCGTCGCCCGCGAGCAGGGCGCTGATGCGGTCGCCGGCGGCGAGCCGGCCGCGGTTCGGGCTGTCGCTGTCGATGGCGGCGACGCGCAGGCTGCCGTCCTCGGCCGGCTGCAGCACGAGGCCGAGCCGGGGTGTGGCCAGTGCCTGCCAGATCACCAGCAGGCTGACGAGAAGGGTGAGGGCGGCGCCAAGGCCGATCAGGGTGCGGGGCGAGAGACGCATGCGGAATCCTTGCTGCGGCGAAAGAGCGGGTGCGCACCGAGCATACCCACTTGGCCGCCGGCCATGCCATCCGTGTGTCGTCGGGGTGGCGCGGCCGCTGTCCGGTTGCCGCCCCCGGCGCTTTTCCCGCATGCTGTGCGCGTTTTTGCCGCAGGACGCGAATCCCCATGAAAAAAGTGCTGATCCTCGAGGATGTGGTCGATGCCGCGCAGTGGCTGGCCGCACGCGTGCGCGCCGCCTTCGGCGCCGAGACGGCGGTGACGCTGGCGCATACGCTGGGCAGCGCCGAGCGGCTGGCGGCGGCCGGCAGCTATGACCTGTATGTGGTCGACCTTGGCCTGCCGGACGGTGACGGCGTCGACTTCATCCGTGCGCTGGACCCGGCGCGCAGCGGGGCCGATGTCGTGGTCACCACCATCTACGACGATGACGACCACGTGTTCCGTGCGCTGCGTGCCGGTGCCCGCGGCTACCTGCTGAAGGACCAGCCGGTGGTGGCGCTGGAGCGCGCCCTGCAGGGCCTGGACGAGGGTATTCCGCCGCTGTCGCCCAGCATCGCGCGGCGCATGATGGACTTCTTTGCCAGTGCAGCGCCGGCACCGGCCGAGGAAGTGGCGCTGACCGCGCGCGAGCGCGAGATCCTCGTGCTGATTGCCGGCGGCCGCAATGTCAGCGATGCCGCGGTGCTGATGAACATCTCCGTGCACACCGCGCGCGGCTATGTGAAGGACATCTACCGCAAGCTCGGCATTTCCTCGCGCGCCCAGGCCAGCCTGAAGGCGGCGCAGCTGGGCCTGATCCGGCCCTGAACCACCCCAGGCCCGCTGACAATCCGCGCCGTCGTGCGCCCTGCTTCGCTGTGTCCGCGCGCACTACGCGCCTGTCCGTTTGACAGGTCTCGGGGCTGAGCGGCGGGGCGTCTCGCGATCACGGGTTTCCTGCGCTTCCCTTTTCCCCTTTTTGGCTGCTGCTCCTGCCGGTCATCCGCTGCCCCCGCATTCGCGGGGCTGACCGGCTGCGCCCGGCAGCGCAGCGTTGACCTGAGTCATGGGGGCCGGGGCCGGCCTGTGTTGCCATCAGTGCGTGCGCTATCGGCAAGCGGAGGCAACATGGACCTGGCAAACGAACTCTTCGGGACCTTCAGCGGCCAGCTCGTGCTGGCCATCGGTTTTGTGATGATCGTGGTGATGCCGCTCACCATCTGGTGGGGCATCAACCACACGCGGCGCTCGCCCTGCGAGGAGCAGGACCGCAAGGTGCATCCGGATCAGGGCAAGGCGCCATGAGCGGGCGCTGGCAGCCGGGAATGGTGGTCATGGAAAGGAATATCGGCAATCTTGAGCGCGCCTTGCGCGTGTTTGGCGGCGTGGTGCTGCTGGCCATGGTGCTGGTCGGGCCGCAGACGGTCTGGGGACTGCTCGGCATCCTGCCGCTGCTCACCGGCCTGTCCGGCTGGTGCCCGCCCTACAGCGTGCTCGGCATCAGTACCTGTCGCGCCCAGCGCACATCGGCCGATGAATGAGTGTTGTGCTGCCGGTGCTCAGGCCGGCGGCGCCTCCACCTGCACCAGGTCCTTGTAGGCACACCAGCTGGCGTGGCCGAGCAGCGGCATCACCAGCACGAGGCCAACCAGTGCCAGTGCCATGCCGAGTCCGGTCAGGCCGACGATGAGCAGCGCCCAGAACACCATGGCCGGCAGGTTGGCAAACACCGTGCGCACGCTGGTCAGCATCGCCGTCACCACGTCGGCGTCGCGGTCGATGACCATGGGCATGCCGACCACCGTCACCGCAAATACCACACTGGCCAGCACGCCGCCGGTGACCGCCCAGGCGATCACCACGCCCACATAGTTCCCCGACAGGAAGACGTCGCGCACGAAGTCCGTGACCGTGCCCATCTCGCCGCCATAGGACAGCGCAAACATCACCGCCGCCACCCGTTCCCAGAGCAGGCCTGCCAGCAGCAGCACGATGCCGTAGTCGGCAATGCTGCCGGCGTTGCGGCGCAGGCTTTTCAGCGAGCCGAGAAAGGAGGCCGGCTGGCCGGCCTCGCGCTGCCGTGTCAGCTCGTAGATGCCGGCGGCAATCAGCGGCGCGATCAGCACGAAACCGGAAATCACCGTGGTGAACAGTTCGGCATGCGGTGCGGCCAGCGTGACGATGGCCCAGCCCGCCACCGTCACCAGCACGCCATACATCAGACTCGGGCCCGGGTGGGCCATCAGGTCCTGCCAGCCGGCGGCCAGCCAGGCGAGCGGGCGCAGCAGGCCGACCTGGCGGATGGTGATGACGGGGGTGACGGGTTCGATCATGGCAGGGCTCCGTAAGCGGATGACCGAACGGTAGCGCATTGGCTGTCGTCTGCCAGCCGTTGCTGCTTGCGCCAGATCAAGCCCGCGGCGGATGTGCGGTGGTCATGGTGGGGGAGGCTGGCGGGCTGGTATAAAGCGCCGAGCTGATCAGGGGCGGGCAAACATGCGCAACAGCGGAATCGGGATCGTACTCATGGTGCTGGCAATGCCGGCGGCGGCTTCCTCGGTATTTGTCTGCGAGGAAAACGGGCGCAAGGTGTTCAGCCAGCTGCCCTGCAGCGAAAAAGCCCAGGAAATCCAGATCGAGCGCCCGACGCGCGCCATCCGCATCGCGCCGGACATGGCCGGCGAGGACCTGGCCTATTTCTGTTCGCGGGTGATGCAGGCCTCGGAGAAGGCAGTCCAGGATCGCCGGCAGCGTTACCGCAGTGACGGTTATGGCGGCTACACCAGTGCGTCGAACGGCGAATGGCAGCGGCACCGCAGCTATGTGCTGTCGCATGTCAGCAACCTGCAGATCCTGGCACGTGACCTGCCGGAGGTTTACGGCGTGGTGCAGGAGCTGGCGGACTGGAACTTCCACGGCAGCTCGTACGGCTATGGCTATGACACCAGCGAGGCGGCGCGCGTGCGCGGGCAGCGGCAGTGCGAGGAACGCCTGGGCTATGCGCTGCAGGAGGCGGCGGCACTGGAGGAGCAGCGGGGCCGCGATTACCAGCGCAGTTTCCGGCGCTGATGTCCTGGCGGTGCTGCAAAAAAAGGGCAGCCCGCGGGCTGCCCGTTTTTTGCAGCCGCCGGCTCCGCCGGCAAGCACGGC
>DAIRDY010000041.1:0-10313 GCA_036795935.1 Moraxellaceae bacterium
AGCCGCCAGGTGATTGATTTTGCAGGGGGGCGTCCGAATACTCGGGCGCGAAATCGCGGGTGGCGCGGCGGGCCGGGACAGGCCCTGCCGGCGCCTGCCAAGCCGGATGGCACAGACGGTCGCCGCCGACCGCCGCCACTCACTGTCGCCAGGGGCGCTCCCTATGGAATCGGTCAACACGCTTTACCGCATCAAGCTCAGCGCGGACGTCACCGCGGAGTTTGATTATGAAATCGATGGCGAGACCTTCGAGATTATCTCCCCCGCCAGGGCCGGCAGCCTGCCCGCCTGGACCGAGCTGGGCTTCAAGCAGTGCCCGAATTGCCCGCTCAAGCCGGAAGCGGTGTCGCACTGCCCGGTGGCGGTGCAGCTGAGCCGCATTGTCGAGCCCTTCCACGCCACGCGCTCGATTGACGAGGTGACGCTGGAAGTGGTCACTGAGCAGCGCACGGTGACCAAGACCACGCCGCTGCAGAATGCCCTGAGCTCGTTGCTGAGCCTGGTGTTCCCGATTTCCGGCTGCCCGATGACGGCGGGCATGAAGCCGCTGGCGCGCTTCCATGTGCCGCTGGCCTCGGAAGAGGAAACCGTGTTCAACGTCGCGGGCATGTACCTGCTGGCGCAGTATTTCGTGAACCTGAAAAACCAGAAGGGCGCGCTGTCGTTCGACGGGCTGATTACGGCCTACAACGACCTGCATGTGGTGAACAAAAGCGTGGCCAGCCGCCTGCAGGCGGTAACCACCTCCGACTCGGTGAAGAACGCCATCACCCTGCTCGACATGTATTCCAGCCTGATGCCGATGCTGTTGCAGGACCAGCTGGTGGAAATCCGCCGCTTCTTCAGTGCCTACCTGCCGAACGACGAGCTGTCGGCGCCCACCAACAATTACCTGGAGCAGGCCAAGGCGCTGCGCATCGTGACGCCGGCGGAAGAAGTGGCCTACGACCCGGAGACGCGTGCCATCAACATCCTGCGGGCCGAGCGCGAGCAGCAGATCCTGGAAGAAAACAAGGACATGCCGGACTGGCTGAAGCAGTCGATGCTCCGGCAGGAAATGGAGCACTTCAAGCCGGACATGCTCCGCGTGAAACTGCTGATGGCGGCCGAGGAAAAGAAGAAGGCAGGGGTCGAGCCGGCCAAGCCGCAGTACTCGGAGTTCGTGATGAGCCTGTCGCTGGAGCCGCTGGAAGAAAAGGACCCGCCCCACAACAAGTGAGGGCGCCTGGCGGGTGCCCAGAAACGACAAAGCCGGCTTGCGCCGGCTTTGTCGTTTCTGCAGTCGCGATCAGAACAGCACGCGGGTGCGGATGGTGCCGTCCACCTGCTGCAGCTTCTCCAGCGCGACGCTGGAGTATTCCTTGTCCACGTCCATCACCAGATAACCGATGGCTTCGTTGGTCATCAGGCTCTGCGAGGCGATGTTGATGTTGTTCTCGGCGAACACGCGGTTGATGCTGGCCAGCACGCCCGGCACGTTCTTGTGGATGTGCAGCAGGCGGTGCTTGCCGGGCTGCAGCGGCACGGCCACTTCCGGGAAGTTCACGGCCGAGAGCGTGGTGCCGCTGTCGGAGTAGCGCACGAACTTCTCGGCCACTTCCAGGCCGATGTTGGCCTGGGCTTCCAGCGTGGAGCCGCCGATGTGCGGGGTGAGGATCACGTTGTCCAGACCACGCAGCGGCGATTCGAAAATCTCGTCGTTGGCCTTGGGCTCCTTCGGGAACACGTCGATGGCGGCGCCACCGATGTGCTTGGACTTGATGGCTTCGGCCAGCGCGTCGATGTCCACGCAGGTGCCGCGGGCGGCATTGATGAAGATGGCGCCCTTCTTCATCTTGGCGAACTGCTCGGCACGCATCATGTTCTTGGTGGACGGAATTTCCGGCACATGCAGCGACACCACGTCGGCGGTGCCGAGCAGTTCGTCCATGGTGCCCACCTGGCGGGCGTTGCCCAGCGGCAGCTTGGTGACGGCGTCGTAATAGATGACGGTCATGCCCAGCGACTCGGCCAGCACCGAGAGCTGCGAGCCGATGGAGCCGTAGCCGACGATGCCGAGCGTCTTGCCGCGGGTTTCCCACGAGCCTTCAGCCGACTTGCTCCAGCCGCCGCGGTGCACCAGGAAATTCTTCTCGGGAATGCCGCGCAGCAGCAGGATGAGCTGGCCCAGCACGAGTTCCGCCACCGAGCGGGTGTTGGAGTAGGGGGCGTTGAACACGGGCACGCCCTTTTCCATGGCGGCCTTCAGCTTCACCTGGTTGGTGCCGATGCAGAAGCAGCCGATGGCGATGAGCTTGTTGGCGGCTTCCAGCACACGTTCGGTGATCTGGGTGCGCGAGCGGATGCCGACAAAGTGGGCGTCCTTGATCTTCTCGATCAGCGCGTCTTCGTCCAGCGCGGTCTTCAGGTATTCGATGTTGGTGTAGCCGTTGGCGTTCAGCACGTCGAGGGCGTTCTGGTGCACGCCTTCCAGCAGCAGGAAGCGGATCTTGGACTTGTCGAGAGAGAACTGGCTCATGGGCTACCCCGTGGTGCGAAGACCGGCGGCGGCACTGCCCCCGGCCTGAAAAGAAGCCGCGTATGCTACCATGCCGGCCCTTGTCGGCCAGCCGTCCCCCCGCCTCCTTTTTGACCCGGAGGTTCCGCCTGCCTGCCCGGTGAGAGGGGTGTTTCGCCCCTCCTGCCGGGAGCGGGCGGGGCGGCATGGCCAGGCGACGGCCCGCGCTTCTGCCCGGGCCCGGCCCTCTCCTCCGGCCTCCCGGCGGCAGAGGGAGTCCACTGCCCCGGAGTGTTTGCCCCATGCCCCTCGCGCCCGACGTCCTTGCCCGCCTGACCGCCATCGTGGGTGATGCCCGCGTCAAGACCGATGCCGACAGCCTGAAAACCTGGGGCTGTGACTGGACCAAGATCTACACGCCCACGGCCTCGGCCATTGTCTTTCCGTCCACCATCGAGCAGGTGCGCGACATCGTGCTCCTGGCCAACGAGGCCGGGCTCGCACTCGTGCCCTCGGGCGGCCGTACCGGCCTCTCCGCCGGCGCCGTGGCCGCCAATGGCGAGGTGGTGGTCAGCTTCGACTACATGAACAAGATCCTCGAGTTCGTGCCCGAGGACCGCATGGTGCGCATCCAGGCCGGCGTGGTCACCGAGCAGCTGCAGAACTTCGCCGAGGAGCAGGGCCTGTATTACCCGGTGGACTTCGCCAGCGCCGGCTCCAGCCAGCTGGGCGGCAACATTGGCACCAACGCCGGCGGCATCAAGGTCATCAAGTACGGCATGACGCGCAACTGGGTCATGGGCCTGAAGGTGGTGACGGGCAAGGGCGACATCCTCGAACTCAACAAGGACATGGTGAAGAACGCCACCGGCTACGACTTCCGCCACCTGTTCATCGGTGCCGAGGGCACGCTGGGCTTTGTGGTCGAGGCCACCATGAAGCTGGAGCGCCAGCCGCGCGACCTGCGCGTGATGGTGCTGGGCACGCCGGACTTCGCCTCGGTGATGCACATCCTGGCCACCTTCCAGAAAAAGCTCGACCTCACCGCGTTTGAATTCTTCTCCGAGCTGTCCACGCAGCTGGTCACCGAGCACCAGGGCATTGCGCGCCCCTTCGACACCCCGGCGCCGTTCTACGCGCTGCTGGAATTCGAGGCGCTGTCCGAAGCCATGGCCGACGACGCCATGGCGCTGTTCGAGCACTGCGTCGAGCAGGGCTGGGTACTTGACGGCGTGATGAGCCAGAGCGAGACGCAGGCGAAAAACCTGTGGCGCCTGCGCGAGGACATCTCCGAGACCATCGCCCGTTTCACGCCGTACAAGAACGACATCTCGGTGATCATCCAGCGCGTGCCGGCGTTCATTGCCGACATCGATGCCATCGTGTCCGCGCAGTACCCGGATTTCCGCGTGGTGTGGTTCGGCCACATCGGCGACGGCAACCTGCACCTGAACATCCTGAAGCCGGACGACATGGCGAAGGAAGACTTCTTCGCCAAATGCAAGACGGTGAACACGCAGGTGTTCGAGACGGTGCAGAAGTACAACGGCTCGGTGTCGGCCGAGCATGGCGTCGGCATGACCAAGAAGCCCTACATCGGCTACACGCGTTCCGAGGTGGAAATCGCCTACATGAAGGCGGTGAAGCAGGTGTTCGATCCGAACAACGTGATGAACCCGGGCAAGCTCATCGACCTGTAAGCCTGGCTTTCCGCCGCCGTGACGGCCTGCTTCCTCTCCCCGATCGGGAAATAAGGGAGCAAGAACGCGCACAACAACGAACCCAAGGAGTACGGCCATGCCGCAAGGTGCAATCTGGTTTCCGCTGGCGGCACTGCTGGTGACCGTGGTGCTGATTCTGGTGGTGCGCAAGAAGCCGGCCGCCCCCGCTGCCGACAAGAAAGAGGAGCAGGGCAAATGAGCAAGCGTGTCGAGTTCTTCTTTGATGTGGTGAGCCCCTACAGCTATGTGGCGGCGGTGCAGGTGTCGCGTTCGCCGCTGCTCAAGGCGGCCGAGTGGCGCCCCTTCCTGCTGGGCGGCGTGATGAAGGCCAGCGGCAACCAGCCGCCGATGACGGTCCCCGCCAAGGCGCAGTACATGGCCCGCGACCTGTCGCGCCTGTTTGCGTATTACGGCATGCGCTTCCGGTTTCCGTCGGTGTTTCCCGCCAATTCGCTGACCGCCATGCGCGCGCTGGCGGCGGCGCCGGCTGACCAATTGCAGCCGCTGGCACTCACGCTGTTCGATGCCTACTGGGGCCAAGGCCAGAACATCGCCGATGCCGGGGTGCTGGCCGGCCTGCTGCCGCCCGACCTGCTTGCGACAGCAAGTGACGAAGCCGTGAAGGAAAAGCTCAAGGCCAATACCGAGGATGCCGTGCGCCGTGGCGCCTTCGGTGCGCCGTCGCTGTTCGTGGATGACGAGCTGTATTTCGGCGAAGACCGCATTTTCCTCGTCGAGCACGCACTCACGTCCTGAGCCTGCCCAGCGCAGGGGCGGATGCATCCGCCCCTGCAGGATTTTTTTCCATGTATTCACACCGTTTTCTGGATGGTTCGCCTTGTGCACTGCCGGTGGGCAAGGTGGTCTGTGTCGGCCGCAATTACGCGGCGCATGCGCGCGAGCTCGGCAATGCCGTGCCCGAGGCGCCCATCCTGTTCCTGAAGCCGGCCACCGCCATCGTGCCGCTGGCCCCGGCGTTTGCCATTCCGCAGGACCGTGGCGAGTGTCATCACGAAACCGAGATCACCATCCTCATCGGCAAGCCGCTGCAGGCGGCGGACGAGGCGACCTGCCGTGCGGCGATTGCCGGGGTCGGCCTCGGCCTCGACCTCACGCTGCGCGACGTGCAGAACGTGCTGAAGAAGAACGGCCATCCCTGGGAAGTGGCGAAGGCGTTTGATGGGGCGGCGCCGCTGTCGCCCTTCCTGGCGCCGGGCGCCTTCGGCGACCTTGTTGACGTGCCGTTTTCGCTTGCGGTGAATGGCGCGCTGCGCCAGCAGGGGCACACGGCCGACATGATCACGCCGGTGCTGCCGCTGCTGGCCTTCATCAGCCGCATTTTCACGCTGCTGCCCGGCGATGTGGTGATGACGGGCACGCCGGAAGGTGTCGCTGCCTTGCAGCCGGGCGATGTGCTGGAGCTGGCCTTGCCCGGCGCCCGCTTCGAGACGCGCGTCGCCTGACGCGCCGGTGGTGAGCGGCGTGAATGAAAAAGGCCCGGCATGACCGGGCTTTTTCATTGGGAATTACATATTTGACTCCCTGTCGCCCCCGCGAAGGCGGGGGCCCAGTGTCTTTACGACTGACCTGCATGTTTCGACGCAAGAACGTCGCTGGGTCCCCGCCTTCGCGGGGACGACCAGGGCTTAGAACAAGCTAAGGGAGTCAAATATATAAATCCCTTTTCATTCACGGGGGTGGCAGATGATGCGGTGGCGGCCCGCCTTCAGGTGGCCGGCGCAGCCGGCAGCGTGAGGTAGAAGCGGCTGCCGAGGCCGGGGGCCGCCGTCAGCCGCAGGCTGCCGCCGTTGAGGTTGGTCAGTTCGCGCGCGGTGGCCATGCCGATGCGCGCCTCGTCGATGCGGTCGCTTTCGTGCAGCGGTTGCCACAGCGCCGTGCGCGCGTCGGCATCCAGTCCGCGGCCGTTGTCCTCGACGATGTAGGTCACGTGGTCGGCATAGCGCTCGGCCGTGATCACCAGCTCCAGCGCCCGGTCCGGTGCGCGGTGGCGCAGGCTGTGTTCGATCAGCTGCGCGACGATTTCATGCACGTGGTCGGCGTCGGCCAGGCAGGGCGGCAGCGTGTCGACCTGCAGGCGTGCGGCGCTTACCGTCAGCTCCTCGCTGAATTCCTCGCGCAGGTTGTCGATCAGGCAGTTCATGTCCACGTTCTGGCGCTGCACGCCGTGCTGGCCGATGCCGACATAGCGCCCGAGGCGCGACAGCAGCTGCAGCGCCTGGCCGACGTGGTAGCTGATGCCGGTGTTGCCGTTGCTTTCCACCGAGTGCCGCTGGATGTCGCGCAGGTGGCGCGCGATCTGCCGGCTGCCATGGCGGAGCAGGCTTTCCAGTTCGGTATTGCGCTGCTTGAGCGTGTGCAGGCGCTCGGTGTGGCGCAGGTCTTCGGTCAGCACCGACATCAGCAGACTGCAGCCGGCCACCATGCCGAGAAAGGCCTGCAGGCGCAGGATGGCGATGTCGGCGCCAAAGGCCACGCCGGCATAGGGGCCGAGCCCGGCATGCGTGGCGCTGATGGAAATGACCGTGAGCAGCAAGGTGGCGGTGGCGGTCAGCGTCGGTCCCACGCGCAGTGCGGCCCAGATCAGCAGCGGGATGCCGAGGTAGGTCAGCGCGATCAGCAACGGGTTGTCGTCGGGCACACGCCGGAAAATCCAGCCGCCCAGGAGCCAGGTGGCCAGCAGCAGGCTGGCGACCTCCATGCGCTGCGCCTGCCAGCGCCGCCGCTCCGGGCTGTGCGAGAAACGCAGCAGCAGCACGATGGCCGGCGCCAGCGTCATCAGGCTGACGGCATTGGTGATCCACCACTGCAGCACGACGCCGGTGGTGCATTCGGTGGCGAACAGCCGTGCGTTGACGGCGCAGCCGGCGAGCGAGGTCCAGGGCGAGACCAGCAGCATCACCAGCACGAGAAAGGTGAGCAGGTCGGGCAGGTGATGGAAGGGATGGCAGGCGCGGCGCTTGAGCACGAAGGCCGGAATGCCCGCCTGCGCGAGATTGATCAGTGCGAAGGCGAGGCCGCCGGCGGGCAGCGTGCCCACGAACAGCCAGTGCGCCAGGGTTTCGGTGAGCAGGAAGCCGGGCACCAGGCGGCGCCACTCCGACAGCGGCGCCAGCAGCAGGATGCTGAACAGCCAGGCATGCGGAGGCCAGATCACCGTGTGCCAGTGCGCCTCGAAGCGGAATTGCGTCAGCGCCAGCCACAGCAGCAGCCCGTGCATGGCACAGGCCACGAGCAGGCGGAGATGGCGGTGTGTCGCGGTCGCTTGCATGCAGCCCTCCCGGGCAGGTGCCCGGCCGGTCGCCGGGTGATCCATGACAGGCGCGGAGGCCTGCTCCTGCGATAACTAGCCCCTCGTGCGCGGGCTGGGCAGCGGGCAGCCGGCAGGCGGTGATGCGCGCAGACGGCCGGTCGCCGTTCGTCGGCGCTGCCGGGCCGGCTCAGTCGTTGCCGATGTCGCGCTGGAAGCGGTGCAGCTGGCGCCGCTCCTTCTTGTTCGGGCGATGGTCGGGGTGGGAGAGGTTGGCGGCCTGGCGCGCCGCCTGCTGCGCCTCGCGGCGGGCGAGGCTCTCCGGCGTTTCGGCATACAGCGCCTGCGCCACCGGTGCCGGGCCGCGCACCTCCGAGAGTGCCAGCACCACCACGCTGCGTTCGTCATGCCCCTGGCGGATGTCCAGCGTCATGCCCGGGCGGATCTCCTTGCTCACCTTCACGCGCACGCCCTCGCAGTGCACCTTGCCGCCTTCGATGGCTTCCTTGGCCAGCGAGCGCGTGCGGAAAAAGCGCGCGGCCCACAGCCATTTGTCGATGCGGACCTTGTCGTCGGGGGCTGGCGCGCTCATCGCAGGTCAGCGCGCCGCCAGGGGCGGCAGCGGCAGCAGGTCGTCGAAGTGTTCCAGCGCCGGGAACGCAAGGCCGCTGCGCGGCGGGCGCTGGCTGTCGGGCTGGGCGATGGTGAGCAGGTGCGCGATGCCGAAGCCCTGCGCCGCGCGCAACACGGCTTCGCTGTCGTCGATGAACAGCGCGCGCGCAGGGTCGAAAGGCTCGCGCGCCAGCAGCGCCGGCCAGAAGCCGGGATGCTCTTTCGGCATGCCGAAATCGTGCGAGCAGATGATGCGCTCGCAATACTGGCTGAGCGGCGAGCGGTCGAGCTTGAGGGTGAGGCTGCTGTGGTGGGCGTTGGTCACCAGCCAGGCGCGGCGGCCGCTGTTCACCACGGCCTCGAGGAAGGCAAGGGCGCCAGGGCGCGGCCGGATCAGGTGCGCGATGTCGTGCTTGTAGCGCGGCACGTCGAGGTCGAGCTCGCGGCTCCAGAAATCGGTGCAGTACCAGTTCAGCGTGCCCTGCTCGCGGCCGAAGCGCGCCACCAGCTCGGCCTGCGCGGCCTCGGCCGGCACGCCGCGCGCGGCGGCGTAGACACCGGGCAGGTGGCTCAGCCAGAAGTGGTTGTCGAACCACAGGTCGAGCAGTGTGCCGTCCATGTCGAAGAGCACGGTGTCGATGTCGGGCCACGGCAGTGTCGGGGGCATGTAGACTCGCAGCGATTCCATGGGGAATGGGAGACCGAGTATGGCAAAGCTGCCCGATATTCTGAACAAGACGCTGATCGCGCGCAGCCGCTTCTTCGCGGTCGAGGAGTTGCAGCTGCGTTTTGCCAACGGCGCGGAGCGCACCTACGAGCGCCTGCGTCCCGGCAGCATTCCCGCGGTCATGGTGGTGGCGCTGGCCGATGACGACACGGTATTGCTGATCCGCGAGTACGGCGCCGGTGTCGAGGCCTATGAGCTCGGCTTCCCCAAGGGCGCGCTCGAGCCCGGCGAAACGCTGGAAGAGGGCGCGCTGCGCGAACTGCAGGAAGAGACCGGCTTTGGCGCGCGCGAATTCACCGTGCTGAAGACGGTGTCGCTGTCGCCCGGCTACATGGGCCACCTGCTGACCATCGTGCTGGCCGAGGGCCTGTATGCCTCGCGGCTCGAGGGCGACGAGCCCGAGCCCATCGAGGTGGTGCCGATGGCACTGTCCGCACTCGACGACTGGGTCTGGCGCGAGGACTTCACCGAGGCGCGTTCGCTTGCCGCGCTCTACATGGTGCGTGATATCGTGCGCGCCCGGCGCGCCGCCGCGGCGGCCGGCGCCGACGCCGGCTGAACGCGCCCCTCTTTAATGCCTGCTGAAAAGCGTTTTTCAGCAGGCGCTTGCTCACCACCATCTGCCCAGGGACTGACGACAATGACCCAGCGTGAACTGATGACGGCCGTGCTGGCCGTGGCCGAGGCCGCCGGCCGCGAGATCATGGCCATTTACGAAGACGAGTCGCGCTGGGGCGTGCAGCAGAAGGAGGACGACTCGCCGCTGACGGCGGCCGACCTCGCGGCCCACCAGTGCATCGAGCGCGCCCTGCTGGCGCTGCGTCCGGACGTGCCCGTGCTGTCCGAGGAATCCGAGGAGGTGCCGACCGACCTGCGCCAGTCCTGGTCGCGCTTCTGGGTGGTGGACCCGCTCGACGGCACCAAGGAATTCATCGCCCGCAATGGCGAGTTCAGCGTCAACATCGCGCTGGTCGAAGGCCAGGAGGCGGTGCTGGGCGTGGTCTACGGCCCGGCCACCGGCGTCGGTTATGTCGCCGCGCGTGGCGAGGGTGCCTTCCGCGTGCAGGGCGGCGAGTGGCGCGCCATCCGCACCCGTGCGCTGCCGGTCGGCGCACCGATCAAACTCTGCGCCAGCCGCCGCCATGGCGATCCGCGCGAAGCCGACTTCATGGCCGCGGTGCAGGCCGCGCTGGGCCCGGTGGAAGTGATGAATGCCGGCTCCGCCTTCAAGCTCTGCGCCGTCGCCGAAGGCTCTGCCGATGCCTATCCGCGCCTCGGCCCCACGATGGAGTGGGATACCGCGGCTGGCCAGGTGGTGGTGGAGGAAGCGGGCGGCGTGCTGATCGACGACCGTGGCCGCCCCTTCCGCTACAACGCGCGTCCCGGCCTGCGCAACGGCAGCTTCCTCGTGGCCGGTGCCGAGGCCGCGCGCTGGCAGGCCTGCTGGCTGCCGCTGTTCAAGGCCTGAGCGCATCCGTCACCTGCACG
>DAIRDY010000041.1:10413-13423 GCA_036795935.1 Moraxellaceae bacterium
GCTTCGCGCGCCAGCCACTCCACCGTCCACTCTGCCTGCTTGTGGTCGCTCAGCACCGGCGTCAGCCAGGCCAGCAGCTTCCGGCAGTCCGCGTCGAACTGCCAGGGCGGATTCACGATCACCATGCCGGTGCCGTTCAGGCCCAGGCGGTTGTCCGGCGGCAGCACGCAGAGTTCGGTGGTGAGCAGCTTGGGGATGCCGCTGTCGCGCAGGCGGCGGTAGAAGCGGGTGATGGCGTGGCGGTCCTTGATCGGGAACCAGATCGCGTACATGCCGGTCGGCCATTTGGCATGGGCCTTCTGCAGCAGCTTCACCACCGGCGCGTAGTCGTCCCGCTCTTCCTCGTAGGGCGGGTCGATGAGCACGAGGCCGCGCTTCTCTTTCGGCGGAATCAGCGCCGTCAGGCCTTCGTAGGCGTCGCGCTCGTGGATGGCGACATTGTCATGGCGGGCAAGATGCTGGCGCAGCAGGCCGGCATCCTCGGGGTGCAGTTCCATCAGCAGCGCACGGTCGCCGCTGCGCAGCGCCTGCTGCGCCAGCCAGGGCGAGCCCGGGTACCAGAAGCCGCCGCGCTCGTGGCCGAGGGCGGTGACGGCGGCGAGGAAATCCGCCACCCAGGGCACCGGGGCCTCCGTGGTGGCGGCCTTCAGCCGGCCGAGGCCGCTCTTGAATTCCAGCGTGCGCTGCGCGGCGCTGGCGCCCAGGTCGTAAATGCCACAGCCGGCATGGGTGTCGACATAGCAGAACGGCGCGTCCTTGCGGCGGAGGGCGGCCAGCAGGCCGGTCAGCAGCACGTGCTTGACGACATCGGCAAAATTGCCGGCATGGAAATGGTGGCGATAATTCATGGCGGAACGACACTGGGCTGGTGAGCGTGTCCGCTGTTGCGGACCGGGTGCCCGGTAAGGACGTGCGCATGATACCTGACCCGACTCTTTCTCTGCCCGACTTTCCCCGGCCGGACTGGGGACCGGCCATCGAGGCCCTGGTCGAGCGCCGCGAGGTGGTGCTGCCCGGCATCCTGCCGCCGGCCTGCTGGCAGGCGCTGCGTGCCGAGGCCGTGGCACTGCGTGACTGGGCCGGCTTCCAGGAGGCGCGCATCGGCCGTGGCAGCCATACCCACCAGGACACGGCCGTGCGCGGCGATGCGCTGTGCTGGCTGGATGCCGACATGCCGGCCGGGGCCGCCTACCTGCGCTGGATGGACAGCCTGCGCGAGGTGCTGAACCGCGAGCTGTTTCTCGGCCTCAGCGAGTTCGAGGCGCACTACGCGCATTACCCGGCGGGGGCCTTCTACCGCCGTCATGTCGACCGGCACCTGGATTCCAATGCGCGCGTAGTCTCGGCGGTGTTCTACCTGAACCCCGACTGGCCGGCGGATGCCGGCGGCGAGCTCGTCATGTATGCGCGCGACGGCGAGCAGGAACGCTACCGGCAGCGGCCGGAGGGCGGCACGCTGGTGCTGTTCATGAGCGACGACATGCCGCACGAGGTGCTGCCGGCGACGCAGGCGCGCTGGAGCATTGCCGGCTGGTTCCGCACCCGCAGCCTCTAGCCGCCTGGGAGGCTGCGGCCGCTGTGCGCCAGTTGACGCCGGGCAGGGCATTCAAGCGCGCAATCGGCTAGAGTCGCCGCCGTTTTCCCTCCGGAGGCGCCCTCATGCTCTACGCCCTGCTGGTGTCGACCGGCCTCGTCGCCCTTGCCGAAATCGGCGACAAGACCCAGTTGCTCGCGCTCCTGCTGGCCGCCCGCTTCCGTGCGCCCATGCCCATCATCGCCGGCATTTTCGTGGCCACCGTGGTCAACCATGCCGGCGCCGCGGTGTTCGGTGCCTGGGCGGCCTCGCTGGTCAGTCCCGAGCTGCTGCGCATCGGGCTCGGCCTGTCCTTCCTTGGCATGGCGGCCTGGATGCTGGTGCCCGACAAGGCCGACGAGGGCGAGGGCGCGGCCTATCGCTACGGGCCGTTCGTGGCCACCGTCATCACGTTTTTCCTCGCCGAGATGGGCGACAAGACGCAGATCGCCACGGTGATGCTGGCCGCCAAGTTCGACGCCACGGCGGCCGTGGTCTTCGGCACCACGCTCGGCATGATGCTGGCCAACGCCCCGGTGGTCTGGCTCGGCAACTTCAGCGCCGAGCGCCTGCCGCTCAAACTCATCCATGCCGTGGCCGCCGGCGTGTTTGCGCTGCTCGGCGTGCTGGCCCTGGTCGGCTGGCCGGCCTGAGCACTGGTCCTGCCCGCCGGCGGCGGGCATGCTGTGTCCGTTCCCTGAGTTGCCGGAGTCCGTCATGCCTGAAACCGTCGCCGTGCTCGGCGCCAGCCCCAAGCCCGAGCGCTACAGCAACAAGGCCATCCGCATGCTGCGCGAATACGGGCACAGCGTGCTGCCGGTGAATCCGGCGCAGTCGGAAATCGAGGGACTGGAGGTGGTGCCGTCGCTGGACGAGCTGCCGCGCGGCATCGACACGGTGACGGTGTATGTCGGCCCCGCCCATTCCGGGGCGTTGTTGCCCGGGCTGCTCGCGCTGAAGCCGAAGCGCGTGATCTTCAATCCCGGCGCCGAAAACCCCGCGCTCGAGCAGGCACTTGCGGCCGCCGGCATCACGGTCGAGGAAGCCTGCACCCTCGTCCTGCTGCGCACCCGCCAGTTCTGACCGGCGGCGCAGCCGCCGCGCCAATGCCTCAGGGCTATCGCCTCAGACCCACCGGCCCAGGCAGCTGTGCAAGTCCTCATAGCGGATCGGCTTGGCGAGGAAGTCGCTCATCCCCGCCGCCCGGCACTCGTCGCGGTCCGCCTCGCGGCTGTTCGCCGTCAGCGCGATGATGGGCAGTTCCGAGAAACCCTGGGCGCGCAGCGCGCGCGTCGCCGTGATGCCATCCATTTCCGGCATCTGCACGTCCATCAGGATCACGTCATAAGGCAGCTGGCCCGCCATCACCAGCGCCTCCAGCCCGTTGCCGGCCATGTCCACATGGCAGCCCATGCGCTCCAGCATGCGCGCCGCCAC
>DAIRDY010000042.1:0-4832 GCA_036795935.1 Moraxellaceae bacterium
GGTCATCAAGCAGCCGGTCGGCGTCATCGCAGCGATCACGCCGTGGAACTTCCCGATTGCGATGATCACGCGCAAGGTGGGCCCGGCGCTGGCCGCGGGTTGCACGGCCGTGGTCAAGCCGGCCTCGGAAACACCGCTGTCGGCACTGGCCGCGGCAGCGCTGGCCCTCGAGGCCGGCGTGCCGGCGGGCGTGCTGAACGTGGTCACGGGTGCGGCCGGCGTCATCGGTCCTGCGCTCACGGCGAGCCCGGTGGTGCGCAAGCTGTCGTTCACCGGCTCGACGGAAGTGGGGCGCCGGCTGATGGCGGAGTCTGCCGAGACCCTGAAGAAACTGTCGCTGGAACTGGGCGGCAACGCGCCCTTCATCGTGTTCGATGATGCCGATGTCGATGCCGCCGTGCGCGGCGCCATCGCCTCCAAGTTCCGCAACTCCGGCCAGACCTGCGTCTGCACCAACCGCCTGCTGGTACAGGCCGGCATCCATGACCTGTTTGTGGAAAAGCTCGCGGCCGCGATGCAGGCGCTGAACGTGGGGCCGGGCTGGGAAGAGGGCGTGAACCAGGGCCCGCTGATCAACGAGAAGGCCGTGCAGCAGGCAGAGGCCCTGCTGGCCGGGGCGACGGCGGCCGGCGGGCGCATCGTCACCGGTGGCCGGCGTCATGCGCGCGGCGGGCTGTTCTTTGCACCGACGCTGGTCACCGGCGTGCGCAACGACAGCGCGCTGGCGCAGAACGAGCAGTTTGCCCCGCTCGCGGCGGTCGTGCGTTTCGAGACCGAGGCGGAAGCGATACGCATGGCCAACGACACCGAGTTCGGCCTCGCCTCGTATTTCTACACGCGCGACCTGAACCGCATGTTCCGCGTGTCCGAAGCACTGGAGTACGGCATGGTCGGCGTCAACGAAGGCATCATCAGCACCGAGGTCGCGCCCTTCGGGGGCGTGAAGGCGTCGGGGCTCGGGCGCGAGGGCTCGAAGTACGGCATCGACGAGTATCTGGAGATGAAATACATCTGCATCGGCGGCGTGCAGTAAGGCTGCCGCCAACGAAAAAGCCCGCGTCAGCGGGCTTTTTCATTTCAATCGCGGCACCACTTCAGCGCGCCGTCAGCCACTCGTTGTTGATCAGCAGCTCAATCGGGCGGAAGCCGATCTTGTAGTTCATCTTGCGGCTGTTCTTGATCCAGTAGCCGAGGTAGAGACTGGGCAGGCCGAGCCGGCGCGCCTCTTCGATCTGCCAGAGGATGGCGTAGGTGCCCAGGCTGCGCCGCTCCTCGTCCGGGTCGTAGAAGGTGTACACCGCCGACAGGCCGTTCTCCATGACGTCGCAGACGGCAACCGCCACCAGCCTGTCGCCGGCATGGAACTCGTAGAAGCAGGTTTCCGACCAGTCCGAGGTCAGGAAGGACGCGTATTGCTCGGCACTCGGCGGGTACATGTCGCCGTCATGGTGGCGTGCCGCGATGTAGCGCTCGTAGAGCGCGTAATGCGCCTCGCGGAAGCTGCCGTCACGGACGACAACCGAAAGATCGCTGTTGCGCTTCCAGACCCGGGACTGCTGACGGTTGGGGTGGAAGGCATCGACCGGGATGCGCACCGGCACGCAGGCCTGGCAGGTGGCGCAGTGCGGGCGGTAGACATAATTGCCGCTGCGGCGGAAGCCCAGGTCGGAGAGCTCCGTATAGACGCGACGGTCCATGCGGCTCTTGGGGTCGGCAAAGAGGGTGATGGCCTGCTCGCCCGGCAGGTAACTGCAGGCGTGGGCCGTGGTGCTGAAGAACTTGACGCCAGGGGCTGTCATGCGGACCTCCTCTTGCAGGCGTTATAGCACAGCGCTTGTGAAGGTCGGCAGGACAGGCCTGTTACGGAGTGCTGAACGGCGGGGGCTGGCGCCAGTCGGGTGGTGGCAGGTCAACGAGCGCCTGCAGGCGGCCGAGGAAGTCGGCGCGCGGCATCAGCATGGCGCCCAGCCGCAGAAGATGCGGGTTCTCCACCTGGCCATCCACCAGCGGAATCTGCCAGTGCCGGCAGAGCTGCATCAGGTAGCAGAAGGCGGCCTTGGAGGCGTCGGTCTCGCGGCTGAACATGGATTCACCGAAGAAGGCACGCCCCAGGCAGATGCCGTAGAGACCACCAACCAGGTCGCCGGCGGCATTCCACACCTCGATGGAATGGGCATGGCCCTGGGCATGCAACTGGCCGTAGCCATCAATGAATGCCGGCTGTATCCAGGTGCCGTCGGCATAGTGGCGCGGTGCGGCACAGGAGCGCATGACGTCGGTGAAGCAGCGGTCGACCGAAAAGCGGAACGGCGCCTTGCGCAGGGTTTTGCTGAGGCTGCGCCCGGGGCGATAGTCAGCGGTCAGGAACACGCAGCGCGGGTCGGGCGACCACCAGCAGACGGGGTCGCCGTCGCTGAACCAGGGAAAGATGCCCTGCCGGTAGGCATCAAGCAGGCGGGCAGGGGAGAGGTCGCCGCCCACCGCCAGCAGGCCGTTGGGCTCACCCAGCGCGCCCTCGGGCGGGGGAAAGCCGTAGGCGACGGGACCGAGGCGATAGAGCGGCATGGTCAGGAATCCATCGGAGTCGGCATCCGCCGCGATGCCAACGGGAGTGCGGTTGCCAGGGACCGTACTCCCGTTGCCCCGTCTTACTTCAGGTTGTCGAGGTACTTTTCGGCATCCAGCGCGGCCATGCAGCCCGAGCCTGCCGAGGTGATGGCCTGGCGATAGATGTGGTCGGCCACGTCGCCGGCCGCAAACACGCCGGGCACGCTGGTCGCGGTGGCATTGCCCTCGCTGCCCCCCTTCACCTTGAGGTAGCCGTTGGCCATGTCCAGCTTGCCGGCAAAGATGTCGGTGTTGGGCTTGTGGCCAATGGCAATGAAGATGCCGGCGACGGCGACCTCCTGCGTGCTGCCGTCGGCCGTGCTTTTCAGGCGGGCGCCGGTGACGCCGCCGTCATTGCCCAGCACTTCGTCGAGGGCGTGGTTCCAGATGATGGAAATCTTGCCTTCCTTTTCCTTGGCGAACAGGTGGTCCTGCAGGATCTTCTCGGACTTGAGCTTGTCGCGGCGGTGCACCAGCGTCACATGGTCGGCAATGTTCGAGAGGTAGAGCGCTTCTTCGACGGCAGTGTTGCCGCCGCCGACCACCATCACGCGCTGCCCCTTGTAAAAGAAGCCGTCGCAGGTGGCACAAGCGCTGATGCCGCGGCCCATGAAGGCCTCTTCGGAGGGCAGGCCGAGGTACTGGGCCGAGGCGCCGGTGGCGATGATCAGGGCGTCGCAGCTGTACTCGCCGCTGTCGCCCCTGAGGCGGAAGGGGCGCTGGCTGAAGTCGACCTCGTTGATGTGGTCGAACACGACCTGGGTGCCGAAGCGCTCGGCATGGGCCTGCATGCGCTCCATCAGCGCGGGGCCGGTCAGGCCGTGAGCGTCACCCGGCCAGTTGTCCACTTCGGTGGTGGTGGTGAGCTGGCCGCCAGCCTGCATGCCGGTAATCACCACCGGTGCCAGGTTGGCGCGGGCGGCATAGACGGCGGCGGTATAGCCGGCCGGGCCGGAACCGAGGATGAGCAGGCGGTGGTGCTGGACAGACATGGCAACTCCTTGTGAAGAACCGGCAAGACAGCCGGCGTGCAGAATGGCGGCGATTATACCGATAGGCCGCCCGGCGGCACGGTGAACATGGCACGGCCGGCATGCGACGGCACGGACAGGCATGGGGCAGGGCCGGCACGCCATCAAGTGAGCCCGCAGGCAGGTCACAAACTGCCGACATATCAGATATTTGCGTGGCAATCCGGTGGCGGGGCGCATGGCATAATCGCCACCAGTCGTTACAATAGCCGCCTGTTTTTGCCGAGATTCCCCAGTGAGCAACACGGACGCCCGCCAGAGTGCCCAAGGCCAGCCCATGCCGCGTCGCGGCGTGCGCGAAATCCAGTCCATCGTCTGGAGTGCCTTCGGCCTCTACCTGCTGGTGGCACTGGCCTCGTGGTCGTCCGCCGATCCCGGCTGGAGCCGCATTGGTGGTGACAGCATCGAGAACATGGGCGGCGCCGTGGGGGCCTGGCTGGCCGATGTGCTGATGAGCATCTTCGGGCCTGTGTCGCTGTTCCTGCCGTTCTTCATCTTCATCCAGGTCGGCCTGCTCTGGCGGCGCGAGGCACCGCTGCTCGGCCTGCCGTGGCGCGTGCTCAGCCTGGTCATCGGCCTGCTCGCGGCCGCCGCTGTCGCCGGCCTGCATTTCCGTGCCCCCGGTGCCGAGCTGGCCAATGCGGCCGGCGGCGTGCTGGGCCTTGAGCTGGGCCGGGCCGCGGCCACGGCCTTCGGCCTGTTCGGTGCCACGCTGCTGTTGCTGGTCATCCTGCTTGTCGGCATCACCGTGGCCACCGGCCTGTCGTGGTTCTGGCTGATGGATGTGGTGGGGCATGCGCTCTGGGATGCCGGCGCCTTTGCCGGTGGCGTGCTGCGTGGCCAGGCAAGGCAGCAGGTCGAGGCCTGGCGCGAGCGTCGTGCGATGAAAAAGGCCCTGGACGAAGCGGCCGCGCCATCTTTTGAGCTCGCGCTCAGCAACCCGAAGGTGAAGGCACAACTGGATCGCGAGAAGCCGGTGCGCGCCGAACCGGTACTGGCCAGCGAGCCGATGGCGACCCGCATCGAGCCCGTGGCGCCGCCGAAGCCCTTGCTGGAACGGCTGGCAGCCGAGAAGCCGGCCCCCGTGATCACGCCGATGCCGGCGCCGGTCAAGCGCAGCGAGCGCGCACAGAAAGAGAAGCAGCGCAGCCTGTTCGACGACAGCAACACGCCCGTCACCGGCAAGCTGCCGGG
>DAIRDY010000042.1:4932-13266 GCA_036795935.1 Moraxellaceae bacterium
CCGGGCAAGTCGGTGGTGGGCATCGAAATTCCGAACGAAGACCGCGAGATGGTGCGGTTGTCGGAAATCCTGTCCTCGGAAACCTATGAGTCCAAGGAATCACCGCTGACGCTGGCGCTTGGCAAGGACATCGCCGGCAAGCCGGTGGTGGCCGACCTGGGGCGCATGCCCCACCTGCTGGTCGCCGGCACCACCGGCTCCGGCAAGTCGGTGGGCGTCAACGCCATGATCCTGTCCATCCTGTTCAAGGCGACACCGGACGATGTGCGCCTGATCATGATCGACCCCAAGATGCTGGAGCTGTCGGTCTACGACAAGATTCCGCACCTGCTCACGCCCGTCGTCACCGACATGAAGGATGCCGCCAATGCACTGCGCTGGTCGGTGGGGGAGATGGAGCGCCGCTACAAGCTGATGGCGGCCATGGGCGTGCGCAACCTGGCGGGCTTCAACAAGAAAATCGAGGAGGCCGCCGCGCGCGGCGAAACCATTCCCGATCCGCTGTGGAAGCCGGGCGAGGATTCGGCACTGCAGGAGTCGGCGCCGGCGCTGAAGAAGCTGCCTTATGTCGTGGTCATCGTCGACGAGTTCGCCGACATGATGATGGTGGTCGGCAAGAAGGTCGAAGAGCTGATCGCGCGCATCGCGCAGAAGGCACGCGCCGCCGGCATCCACCTCATCCTCGCCACGCAGCGCCCGTCGGTGGACGTCATCACCGGCCTGATCAAGGCCAACGTGCCGACGCGCATCGCTTTCCAGGTCTCGTCCAAAATCGACTCGCGCACCATTCTTGACCAGGGCGGCGCCGAGCAATTGCTGGGCCATGGCGACATGCTTTACCTGGCGCCGGGCACCAGCCTGCCCGAACGCGTGCACGGCGCCTTCGTTTCCGACGAGGAAGTGCACCGCGTCTGTGCCGACTGGCGTGCCCGCGGCGAACCGGACTATGTCGACGAAATCCTTGAGGGCACGTTGGAAGTGACAGATGGCGGGCGCGGCTTTGGCGGCAACGACGATGTCGGCGGCGATCCCGAGGCCGATCCGCTGTATGACCAGGCAGTGGCTTTCGTGCTGGAGTCACGCCGGCCGTCGATTTCCTTTGTCCAGCGCAAGTTCAAGATCGGCTATAACCGCGCCGCCCGCCTGATCGAAGCCATGGAAATGGCCGGTGTGGTGTCGGCCATGCAAAGCAACGGTCAGCGCGAAGTCGTGGTACCTAACCGGGAGTGATCATGTTGCAACGTCTGCTGTTCCCGCTGTTTCTGCTGCTTTCCCTGCCGGCGGCTGCCGACGAGGCGGCCTCCAGCCGGCTGAATGCATTGCTGACCCGTGTCAGCAGCATGCAGGCCGACTTCAGCCAGTCCACCACCGATTCCCGTGGCCAGGCGCTGCAGGCGCAAAACGGCCGCATGAGCGTGCAGCGTCCGGGTCTGTTCCGCTGGGAGGTGGAAAAGCCGGCGAAGCAACTCATCATCAGCAATGGCAGCACGATCTGGATCTACGATCCGGAACTGTTGCAGGCCACCAAGCAGAAGCTGGATGCGCAGGTTGGCAATACGCCGGCACTGCTGCTGTCGGGTGATCCGCGCAAGCTGGCCGAGGCGTTTGCCATCAGCGAGGAAAAGGGCAGTGGCGGCGAGCAGGTCTTCCTGCTCAAACCGCTGGCCAAGGATGCCCTGTTTGACCAGCTGCGCGTGCGCTTCAAGGGCAACGAACTGACGCGCATGCAACTCGCGGACAGCCTGGGCCAGAAAACCGACATCCGCTTCACGCGCATCTCGCTGAATCCGAAGCTGCCCGCCAGCCTGTTCGAGTTCACGCCGCCCAAGGGCGTGGACGTGATCGACGAGTTCTGACCCCGATGATGGCCGACGCTCCCTACCAGCCCCTGGCCGCGCGCATGCGCCCGGCCAGTCTGGACGAGTACGTCGGCCAGCAACACATCCTCGCACCGGGCAAGCCGCTGCGCGAGGCCATCGACGCCGGTCACCTGCACTCCATGGTGCTCTGGGGGCCGCCCGGCGTCGGCAAGACCACGCTGGCGCGGCTGATGGCCGGTGCTTCCGATGCACGTTTCATTGCCATTTCTGCCGTGCTCTCCGGCGTCAAGGAAATCCGTGCCGCCATCGACGAAGCCCAGCTGCACAAGCAGATGGGGCAGAAGACCGTGCTCTTCGTCGATGAGGTGCACCGTTTCAACAAGTCGCAGCAGGATGCCTTCCTGCCGTATGTCGAAGACGGCACGGTGATCTTCATCGGCGCCACCACGGAAAACCCGTCCTTCGAGCTGAACAACGCGCTGCTGTCCCGCGCCCGCGTCTATGTGCTGCGCAGCATCGACGAAGACGACTTGCTGCGTTTGTTGCAGCAGGCCTTGCAGGACAGCCGTCGCGGCTTGGGCGCGCTGGGTTTGCACGCCGCCGAGCCCGAGCTGCGGCAGATCGCCCGCGCCGCCGACGGCGATGCCCGGCGCGCACTCAACATTCTCGAGATTGCCGCCGACCTGGCCGAAGACGGCGCCATCAGCGAGACCGTGATCAGCGAAAGCCTGCTTGGCAACGCCCGCCGCTTCGACAAGCAGGGTGAATATTTCTACGACCAGATTTCCGCGCTGCACAAGTCGGTGCGCGGCTCCGACCCGGACGGCGCGCTGTACTGGCTGGCACGCATGATCGACGGTGGCTGTGACCCGCTCTATGTTGCGCGCCGTGTCGTGCGCATGGCCTCCGAAGACGTCGGCAACGCCGATCCGCGCGCACTCACGCTCTGCCTGCAAGCCTGGGACGTGCAGGAGCGCCTGGGTTCGCCGGAGGGCGAACTGGCCATTGCCCAGGCCGTGGCCTATCTCGCCGTCGCGCCCAAGAGCAATGCCGTGTACATGGCCTGGAAGGCCGTGCAGAAGCGTGTACAGGAAACCGGCACGCTGGAGGTGCCGCTGCATTTGCGCAATGCGCCCACCAAGCTGATGAAGGCGCAGGGCTATGGCGCCGAATACCATTACGCCCACGATTTTCCCGAGGCCTATGTGGCGGGCGAGTCCTATCTGCCCGAGGCTCTGGCCGGCGAACGCTTCTATACGCCGGTTCCGCGCGGTCTGGAAATCCGTATTGGTGACAAGCTGACCCAGCTGCGCGAGAAAGACGCGAAAAGCCAGTGGCAGCGCGTGCCGCGAGGAAGCCGGTCATGAATGCCCTGCATCCCTGGCTGCTGGTGGCCGTGGGTGGCGCGCTGGGTGCCGTGCTGCGCTACGGCGCCGCGGCGGCAATCAACCGCTGGGCGCAATCGCTGTTTCCGTTCGGTACGCTGGCCGTCAACGTGCTTGGCTGCCTGCTGATCGGCTATGTGATGATGTCGCTGCCGCGCACGGGCGAATGGCGTGAAAGCCTGCGCCTCCTGCTGGTCACCGGCATGCTGGGCGGCTTCACCACGTTTTCCAGTTTCAGCTGGGAAACCGTCGGCCTGATCGAGGAGGGCAGGGTGGCGTATGCCCTCGGCAATGTGGCACTCAGCCTCGCACTCTGCCTGCTCGCCACCTTCGCTGGCATCTGGCTGGCTCGGCACTGACCTTATTCCCCCCATTCACTGCACAAGAAGACTCATCATGCTGGACCCGAAACTGCTGCGTAACGACCTGGAATTTGTGGCAAGCCGACTGGCGTTGCGCCATGTCACGCTGGATACGGCCGCCATTGTTGCGCTGGAAGAAAGGCGCAAGGCGCTGCAGACCGAAACCGAACGCTTGCAGGCCGAGCGCAATGCCGGCTCCAAGCGCATCGGCGAAGCCAAGAAGAAGGGCGAGGATGTCAGCGCGGTGATGGCGGAAATGACGGCCATCGGCGACCAGCTCAAGGCCAACCAGGCCGCGCTCGATGCCGTGCAGGCCGAGTTCGAGGCACTTCAGTTGACCATTCCCAACCTGCCGCACGAATCGGTGCCGGCCGGCAAGGGCGAGGAAGACAATGTCGAGTTGCGCCGTGTCGGCACGCTGCGCCAGTTCGATTTCACGCCGCGCGACCATGCCGATCTGGGCGAAGCGCTCGGCCTGCTTGATTTCGAAACCGCGGTGAAAATTGCCGGCAGCCGTTTCTCCGTGCTGAAAGGTCCGCTGGCGCGCCTGCAGCGCGCGCTGACCCAGTTCATGCTGGACACGCATACGCAGCAGCATGGCTATGATGAAGTCTATGTGCCGTATCTGGTGAATGCCGACAGCCTGCGCGGCACCGGCCAGCTGCCGAAATTCGAGGAAGACCTGTTCAAGACCGGTGGCGAGAAGCCGTACTACCTGATTCCGACGGCGGAAGTGCCGGTCACCAATATCGTCCGCGACGAGATTGTGCCTGCGGAGAAGCTGCCGCTGAAATTTGTGGCGCACACACCCTGCTTCCGCTCGGAGGCGGGCTCCTACGGCAAGGACACGCGCGGCCTGATCCGCCAGCACCAGTTCGAAAAGGTCGAGCTGGTACAGATCGTGAAGCCGGAAGACTCGCATCGCGTGCTGGAGGAGCTGACCGGCCATGCTGAAAAGATCCTGCAACTGCTCGGCCTGCCGTACCGCGTGATCGTGCTCTGCGGTGGCGACATGGGCTTTTCCGCCGCCAAGACCTACGACATCGAGGTCTGGCTGCCGGGGCAGGGCAAGTACCGCGAGATTTCTTCCTGCTCGAATTTCGAAGCCTTCCAGGCGCGCCGCCTGCAGGCGCGCTACCGCAACGAGGCCGGCAAGCCGGAACTCGTGCACACGCTGAACGGCTCGGGCCTGGCCGTTGGCCGCACGCTGGTCGCTGTGCTCGAGAACTACCAGAATGCCGACGGCAGCGTGAGCATTCCCGAAGTACTGCGCCCGTATATGGGCGGCCTCGAGAAAATCAGCCTGTAAGCCATCCGCTTCTACACTGAACCCATGCCGGTCACGGCGGAGCATGCTTCATGGATTACCTGCCGATCTTCCTCAACATTCGCGACCAGCGCTGCCTCGTAGTGGGTGGCGGCGAGGTGGCGGCGCGCAAGGCGGCCATGCTGATGCGTGCCGGTGCACGTGTGCATGTGGTGGCGCCAGTCATCGATGCCGCCTTGCTGGCGAAGCTGGAGGAGGGTGCCGGCAGTTCGCGCACCGGGCTGTATGAAAGCAGCGACCTGGACGGCGTGACGCTGGTGATTGCCGCCACCGATGACGACACCGTGAACCGGCGCGTGCACGATGATGCGCGGGCCCGTCAGCTGCCGGTCAACGTGGTCGATTCGCCGGCGCTGTGCAATTTCGTGTTCCCCTCGATCATCGACCGCTCGCCGCTGGTAGTGGCCGTGTCCAGTGCCGGCAAGTCGCCGGTGCTGGCGCGCCTGCTGCGGGCTCGCCTCGAAACCACCATTCCTGCCGCCTACGGCCGCCTCGCCGATATCTGTGGCGAATTTCGTCCCCTCGCCAAGCAGACGTTTCCTGACACCAATGCACGCCGTGCCTTCTGGGAACACGAACTGCAGGGGCGCTTTGCCGAACTGGTCTATGCCGGACAAGAAGACGAGGCGAGGGCGCATCTGCGTGCGGCATTTGCCGCCTCCGGCCCGCAGTCGGCCGGCGAGGTCTATCTGGTCGGCGCCGGCCCCGGCGATCCCGACCTGTTGACCTTCCGCGCCCTGCGCCTGATGCAGCAGGCCGATGTGGTCGTGCACGATCGCCTGGTGTCGGCACCGATTCTTGATCTCTGCCGGCGCGATGCCGACTTCATCTATGTCGGCAAGGCGCGCGCCGACCATGCGCTGCCGCAGGACGACATCAACGCCCTGCTGGTGAAACTGGCAAAAGAGGGCAAGCGGGTCTGCCGCCTGAAAGGGGGCGACCCGTTCATCTTCGGCCGCGGCGGAGAGGAAATCGAGGAACTCGCCGCCGCCGGCATTCCCTTCCAGGTGGTGCCCGGCATCACCGCAGCCAACGGCTGCTCGGCCTATGCCGGCATTCCGCTGACCCATCGCGACTACGCGCAATCGGTGCGTTTCGTGACCGGCCACCTGAAGGAAGGCTCGCCCGAGTTGCCGTGGAACGAGCTGATCCATGAACAGCAGACGCTGGTGCTCTACATGGGGCTGGTCGGACTGGAGAAGATCTCCGCGCAGCTGATCGCACACGGCATGGCCGCCGACATGCCGGTGGCGCTGGTCTCTCAAGGCACAACGCGTCACCAGCAGGTCGTCACCGGCACGCTGGCCGACATTGCCGGCAAGGTCGCCGGCAGCGGCATCAAGGCGCCGACGCTGACCATCATCGGCCGCGTGGTGACGCTGCGCGAGAAACTGAACTGGTTTGCGCCGACGCCTGAGGTCATGCCGTCGCCGACGCAAGCCTGAACGCGGGGATATCGTTTGTTGGCAGCGCGCAGCGACGCGGTATCAGGCGCATGGATGGCGGTTGGCGAAAGGGAGGGAGGTGGCGCAGGCCGCAATACGGTGCAATCGGTCTTTTAAAGGCAATATTATATTTAACATAATATACATTATGCGTGTCTTTGTGGGGTCTCCAAGCAGGGCAAGCCCTGGCCACATTCGGCAGTGAATCTGCGCCACATCAATGGCAGTCCTGCCGCCAGCGCCCATCATGTTTACAACCCTCATCAACGCCAAAACACGACAAGGAGACGTTGCCATGTACCCAGAGAATTCCGTTGCCCTCGTCACCGGTGCCGCCACCGGCATCGGTCTGGAAACCGCATTGGCCTTTGCCCGCGCCGGCTGTCGCGTGGTGCTGGCCGACCGCGACAGCGCTCGCGGTGAAACCGCTGCCGCACAAGTCCGTGCGCTGGGCCGCGATGCCATCTTCGAGAGTTGCGACGTGGCCGACCCGGACGCCGTGCGCCGCCTGCATGCCACCACGCTGGATACCTACGGCCGTCTCGACGCTGCCTGCAACAACGCCGGCATCGAGGGCGAACAGGCGCCGCTGGCCGACTGCACGCTGGAGAACTTCGACCGCGTCATCGGCATCAACCTGCGCGGCCTGTTCGTGTGCATGCAGGAACAGCTGCGCATCATGCAGCGGCAAAAGACCGGCGCCATCGTCAACATGGCCTCGGTGGCCGGCCTGGTCGGGTTTCCCGGCCTGCCGGCGTACTGCGCGTCAAAAGGCGGCGTGGTACAGCTGACCCGGGCGGCGGCACTGGAATGTGCCACCGCCGGCATCCGCGTGAATGCGGTCTGTCCGGGGGCCATCAAGACCGAAATGATCGACCGCATTACCCATGAGGAGCCGGCCACCGAGGCCCAGTTCGCAGCACTGCACCCGATGATGCGCATGGGCACGGTGCGCGAGGTGGCCGACGCCGTGGTCTGGCTCTGCTCGCCAGAGGCCGGCTTTGTCACCGGCCAGTGCCTGGCGGTCGATGGCGGACTGGTCGCGCGCTGAAGGCGGCCTCAGCCGAAGACATAGCAATCCATGGCCAGCGCCTCGCCCGAGTAGTTGGCCAGTGGCCGCCGCACCGGCGCGCCCTTGGCGGCGGCGCCGTAGGCCACGAACAGCGGTAGCAGGTGCTCGGTGGTGGGATGTGCCCTGCCCGCCTGCGGCGCCGCTGCCTGCCAGTCCACCAGTGCGCCGCCGTCATGTCGCGTCAGCACATCGTGCATCCATGCCTGGAACTCGCGCACATAAGGGCTGCCGACATCGCTGTCGAAGGCATCGAAGCGGAATTCGCGCAGGTTGTGCGTGAGGCTGCCCGAGCCGATCACGAGCACGTTCTCCGCGGCCAGCGGCCGCAGCGCACGCCCCAATGCCAGATGCCAGGCGGCATCGCGACCCGGCTGCACCGAGAGCTGGGTCACGGGAATGTCGGCGGCCGGGTACATGTGCATGAGTGGCACCCAGGCGCCATGATCCAGGCCCTGCTGCGCGGAGGCCGCCGCCAGAATGCCCGCCTCAGCCAGCAGGTGTTGCACGCGTTGCGCCAGTGCGGGTGCGCCCGGCGCCGGATAGCGGATCTGGTAAAGCGCCTCCGGAAAGCCGCCGAAATCATGCACGGTCGCCGGCTGCGCGGCCGAACCCACCAGCGGTGCACGCGTGGTCCAGTGCGCTGACACCACCAGGATGGCATCCGGACGCGGCAGCGCATCGGTCATGGCGCGCCAGCTGGCGCCCCAGATGCCGGGCTCCACCGCCAGCATCGGCGAGCCATGGGAAATGAACAGTGTGGGCAGCATGAGGGTTCCTCCTTTGCCCCATCATGCGGATGAGCATGGCGCGGATAAACCTGCCTTGCCGGAATGTTGTGTTCCGTTGTGACAACAGTCCCGCTTCAGCTGTGATGCCTGGCGCGCTGCCAGGCATAGACCAGCAGCGGCAGCAGCAACACGAGG
>DAIRDY010000043.1:0-13176 GCA_036795935.1 Moraxellaceae bacterium
CTGATGGGGCGTTATTGTTTACGGCATCAGACTGGGAGTTTTGACACAGCCTGATATGGCGGGCCTTTTTGCAGGGGCGTGCTCAGCCGGGATTGGGTACGGCGTCGCTGCCCTGGCCGATGCGGCGCTGGCGCACCTCGTTGGGCGTGGCGCCGGCCCATTCGCGGAAGGCGCGCGTGAAGGTGGCCTGGTCGCTGTAGCCGACCATGTCGGCGATGCGTTCGATGCTGATGCGGGTGGTGGTCAGGTAGCGCATCGCCACCTGCATGCGCACGTCGGTGCGGATCTTGTGGAAACTCATGCCGGTGTCGGCAAGGCGCCGGCGCAGGGTGCGCACGCTCATGCCCAGCTCGCGCGCAATGTCTTCGGCACCGGGATTGTCCTGCAGGTTTTCCAGCACCAGGCTGCGCAGGCGCAGGATGAAGCCATGGTCTTCCAGTGCATGGTCATCGCTGGCGGTCTCGCCGGTGCTGGCGGCGGCCATGCGTTTCTCGGCGGCATGGAAGCGGATCTCGGTGACGTGCTCGTCATGGCTGATGTCTGGCGTCAGCAGCAGCTGCAGTGATTTCAGGTCCGTGAACAGGTCGCGCTGGCAACGGATGCTGATGTTGGTGGTGACCATGGAGCCCAGCGTATACAGGCTGCCGAGAAAGGTCTGCACCAGGAAGGGCTCGATGTCGCGTATGCGTTCGTCGCAGCCAAGGCGCATGCTGAAACTTTCGTCGGTGGTCTCGATGTCGATGCGCATCAGCGGAAAGCGCACGCGCAGGTAGGCACCTATGTTGGTCAGCAGTTCGCGGAACTCGCCCTCCCAGAAAAACACGTAGCCGAGCAGGCCGTGGGTCAGCAGGTCGAGGCGCTTGCCGAAGCGGATGCCGGGGTAGGGGCCCGGTGACAGGCCCATGAAGCGCTGGATCACCAGCCGCGCCTGGCGCGCCGTGAGCATGGTGTCGGGGCGCGAGAGCAGGGCGGCGCTGATGCCGCACTCGCGCAGCACGCGTTCGGTGTCGATGCGCTCTTCGCGCATCATGTCCACCAGGCGCTGGAAATAGATCACCGGAATGAAGGGCAGGTCATCCATGGCATTGTCATTGTTGTTGTCGGGATGCCGTTTCGGCCAGAGTCTAGGGTTTAAGGTGGCTGGCCGGCAATATCCGTCGATAAATGGTGTTGACGAAAAAGGAGAATGACCGGTCCTGCACAGGATCTGGCCGGCTGGCCGGATGACATCCGCCGATGGCGCTTCCACCATGCGTTCCTCCCAACAGACGGGAAGGGACGCGCCGTGAAAAACAACAACAAGGGCGCTGCACTCAGCGCCAGCTTCGTCCGCATCGCCAGCATTGACGTGCATGCCATCCGCCAGATGTACCAGGTGTTCGCGCAGTATTACGAAAACACTTCCTGGGACATCTTCCTCAGCGACCTGAGCAACAAGACCGGGGCCTTCATCCTGCGCAATGCCGCCGGGCGGGTGGTCGGCTTCTCGACCCTCAGGACCTGCGATATCGACATCGGCGGCCGCCGCGTGCACGGCGTGTTTAGCGGCGACACCATCATTGAACGCGCCTACTGGGGCTCGCGCGCGCTGCAGCGCGAATTCTTCAAGTTCATGATTGCGGAGAAATTCCGTCATCCGCGCCAGCCCATCTACTGGTTCCTGATTTCCAAGGGTTTCAAGACCTACCTGCTGCTGGCCAACAACCTGTTCAGCTTCTATCCGCGCCATGACCGCGAGGAGCCGCATCTGGCCGACATCGTCGATGCCTATTGCCAGCAGCTGTTCCCGGCACATTACGACCGCACGCGCCGCATCCTGGATTTTGGCCACGACTACCAGCCACTGCGCAGCGATGTGGCCGAGATCACCGAGCGCATGTGTGAGGAAAACCCGGCCATCCGCTTCTTCGAGGAACGCAATCCCGAATGGCGGCGCGGTACCGAGCTGCCCTGTGTCGGCGAGATCGACTGGTCGGATCTGGCCAGGTTTGCCCTGCGCTTTGCGCGCAAGCCGGTGAGCAAGGGACGCATGGATGCAGAGCCGGCGTCCGGTCTCGCGCCGGTGGTGGTCAAGCTGCGCTCCGTGCGCGGTTGAGGCTGCCATGCTGCGCCAACTGCCGCATCGCGCACTGCAGCTGGCCTGCTGGCGGGGCGACCATGCCTTCCGCAGCGGCCGTCACGATCTCGAGCGCGTGCAGCGTGCGCGTCTGGCGCAACTGGTTGCACGCCTGGCGCCGCGCCATGGGCTCGCGCCCGATGCGGGCTGGGAACAGTTTCGCGAGCGCCTGCCGCTGACGCGCTATGGCGACTGGCAGGACCGCATCGCCGCACAGCGCGCCGGCGAGGGCACGCTGACCGACAGCCCGCTCTGCCGCTACCAGCCCACCAGCGGCTCCTCGCAGGCGCTGAAGCTCATTCCCTACACGCAGGCTTTTCTCGGCGAGCTCGATGCCGCCATTGCGCCCTGGGTGGCCAGTCTTTACCGCCAGCATCCCGGCCTGCGCGCCGGCGTGCATTACTGGTCGGTGTCCTGGCTGCCCGAAAGCCAGCGTGCGCTGCTCGACGGCAACTTCAATGACGACAGCGAGCTGCTGGGCGGTGCCAAGCGCTTGCTGGCGACACTGACCCAGGCGGTGCCGGCCGGCGTCGCCTTTGCCGGCGCCGCCGATGACGCACAATTCGCCACGCTGGCGCATCTGGTGGCGCGTGCCGACCTGCGCCTGCTGTCGGTGTGGAGCCCGACGTTTGCGCTGCAGTTGCTCGAGGCGCTGCCGCGGCATGGCGATGAATTGCTGCAGGTGTTGCGCCGCGGCGACTGGGGCGCGCGTGCGGCACGGCTGGCAGCCGTGCCGGCGCCGCGTGCGCAGCCGGCACGGGCCGTCCAGCTTGCCGCTGCACTGTCTGCGCCGGCGGGCGAACTCGGCCTGCGCCTGTGGCCGGGGCTGGCGCTGGTGTCGGCCTGGGACACGGCCGATGCCGCACCCTGGGCGGCTCGCCTGCGCCTTGCCTTGCCGCAGGCCGCGTTCGAGGGCAAGGGCCTGTGGGCCACCGAAGGCGTGGTCACCCTGCCCTACGAGGGTCGCTATCCGCTGGCCTACCAGAGCCATGTCCACGAATTCGAGCGCCTGCATGACGGTGCCGTGCTCGCACCCTGGGAGTTGCGCGAGGGCGACGAGGTCAGTCCCGTGCTCAGCACCGGCAGCGGCCTGCTGCGCTACCGCCTGGATGACCGGCTCGCGGTCACCGGCTTCTGGGGCCGCGTGCCCTGTTTCCAGTTCCTGGGCCGCCGTTTCGGCGTCGACCTGGTCGGCGAGAAAATGTCGCCGGAAGCGGCACGCCAGGTGCTGGCCGAGGTGGCGCTGGAATTCGGCCTTGCGCCCGTCTGTCTTTATGCGGTGGATGCGGGCGCCCTGCAGCGCCCGCATTACCTCGCCCTGTTTGGCCGCACGACCGGCACCGCTGCACCCGCAGCCGCGCCGGCCGTGATTGCAGCTGCCGTGGAGCGCGGCCTGCGTCGGCATTTTCATTTCGATCTTGCGCGTGACCTGCGCCAGCTGGAGGCCACGTCGGCCTGTGTTGTCGATGATGGCTGGGCCGCCTACCAGCGGCTGGCGGTGGCCGGCGGCATGATTGCCGGCAACCTGAAGCCGGAGCCGGTGCGCCGGTTGCCGCTGGCGCTGTTGCAGCGCGAGTTGCCGGAAGCGCTGTCGTCCGCGCGTCACGAGGCGCTGTCATGAGCCGTTTTGCCGTGCGTGCGGCCGCGCCTGCCGACAACGACGGCCTGCTGCGCCTGCTGGCGGTGCCGCAGCCGGCCAGCGGCGCGCTGCTCGCCTTCGAGCGCGCGCCCGACTATTTCCGTTCGGCGGCGGTGATGCACGAGGAGCTGGACGTGCTGGTGGCCGAGCGCGAGGACGACGGCCGCATCGTCGGCATGGGCAGCATGGGTTGGCGCGAGCTCTGGCTCGACGGCGTGCGCCAGCGCGTGCGCTATGCCGCCGACCTGCGCGTGGCCGCCGACTGCCAGGGCACGCGCCTCGTGCTGTACATGAATCGCGGCGTGCGCGAACGCATCGGTGACAGCGGCTGGTACCAGTCCGTCATCCTCGAGGACAACGCACGCTCGCGGCAGACGCTGGAGGGTGGTCGTGCCGGCCTGCCCATCTATCGCCCGGATGCCGGCATCGAAACCTGGACGCTGACCGGACGTCGCCGGCGCGCACGCCTGCCGCAGGGGCTGGTGTGCCGCGTGGCAACCCCGGCCGACGTGCCCGCGATGAATGCCTTTGCCGCGGCGCAGGCCGCGCATTACCAGTTTCTGCCGGCCTACGACTTCGCGGCGCTCGCCGCCGGCCACGACTATTACCGCGGCCTGCGCCTCGAGGACTTCCTGCTGGTCGGCGACGACCAGGGCCTGCGCGGCCTGGTCGGGTTGTGGAACCAGAAAGACTTCAAGCAGACACGTATCGTCGGTTACCACCCCCTGCTGGCCGTGTTGCGACCGCTCTACAACCTGTGGGCACAACTGGCGGGTGCGCTGGTGCTGCCCCCGGCCGGCGGCACGCTGGACTACCTCGTGCTGCATTCGCCGCTGACCCGGCCCGATGACCAGGCGGCGTTCGATGCGCTGCTGGATGCCGCCTGGGGGGCGGCACGGGCGCGCGGCGCCGCGGCGCTGGTGCTGACGCTGTCCGATCCCGACCCGCGCCGCGCCGCCATGGCGCGCTTCCGTTTCCGCTCCCTGCGCGGCCGTCACTATCTCGTGGCCTTTTCCGACGCAGCGCATCCGCAACTGGATGCCGGGCGCATTCCCTATTTCGAGTGTGGGAGATTGTGATGTCCCTGAACTTCTCGTTGCCGGCGCCGCTACGCCGGCATGCCGGTGCGCTGGTGGTCGGCTGCGTGGTGGCCGCCGCGGGGCTGGCCCTGTTCTGGCCGCAACCCTCCGTGAGTTCGATGCCGCGCGCACCGCGCAGCATCGAGCTGCTGGCCGAGGACGTGGCCGTGGTGCGCCATGAGCAGTTGCGTCCCGGCATTGCCTTCACCGGCACGCTGGCGCCGGTGCGCCAGATGCTGCTTAACGCGCGCATTGCCGGCGAAGTGGTGGCGGTGCCGGCGCGCGAGGGCGAGGCGGTGGCGGCCGGTGCCCTGCTGCTGCGCCAGGACAACCGCGAGATGCGCGCACGCCTGGCCCAGGCCGAAGCCGCCGCGCAGTCGGCGCGTGCAGAGCTCGATACCGCGCGCGAGCAGGCGCGCAATTTCCGTCAGCTCAACATGAAGAACTATTTTTCGCGCAGCGACCTCGACAAGGCAGAGACCCAGGTCATGGTGCTGTCCTCGCAGCTGAAGGCACACGAGGAAACCGTGGTCATGGCGCGCAAGTCGCTGGCCGATGCCGAGCTGCGGGCGCCGTTTGCCGGTATTGTCGCCGAGCGCCTGGTCGAGCCCGGGCAGCTGGTGATGCCGAACACGCCGCTGTTGCGCGTGGTCGACCTCACCGAGCTCGAGCTGGCCATGCAGCTGCCGGCCGCCGACATCGCGCGCGTGCAGCCGGGGCAGAAAATCGCCTTCCAGGTCGATGCCTTTCCCGGGCAGGCCTTCAGCGCCACCATCGCGCGCCTGAACCCGCTGGCGCGCGCCAGCAACCGCAAGATCACGGTCTATGCCAGCGTGGCCAATCGCGACCTGCGCCTGCGCGGCGGCCTGTTCGCGCATGGCACGCTGACGGCGGGCGACGGCCCCGCCGGCCTGCTGGTGCCGCGGACTGCCGTGCAGCAGCACGACGGCCAGCCCGGCGTCATGGTGGTGCGCAACGGGCGTCTGGCCTGGCAGGCGGTGACGCTGGGCGCGCGTGACGAGGAGGGTGGCCGCGTGCTGGTCGAGAGCGGACTGGCCGCGGGCGAAACCGTGGTGGCAACGCGACTGTCGCCGCGCCGTGCCGGGGCGCCGGTGCGGTTGGCCGGTACGCCGACCCGCGATCGCGAGGGCTGAGTCATGGGACTGACCCGGCTTTGCCTGCGTCACCCGGTACTGGCCGTGATGCTGATGCTGGCGCTGGTCGTGCTGGGCTTCTTTTCCTGGCAGCGGCTCGGTGTCGAGGAATATCCCGATGTCGAGTTTCCCTATGTGGTGATTGCCACCGACTACCCCGGCGCCACGCCGGAGGTGGTGGAAACCGAAGTCACGCGCCGCATCGAGGAGGCGGTCAACACGGTCGCCGGCGTCAAGCGCATTCTTTCCACCTCCTATGAAAGCCATTCGCGCGTGGTCATCGAGTTTGTGCTCGACGTGCCGGCCGCGGTGGCTGTGCAGGACGTGCGCGACAAGGTGGCTGCGGTGAAGACGCGCTTCCGCGACGAGGTGCAGGAGCCCCTGATCGAGCGTTACCGCCCGGACGAGGCGCCGGTGTTCTCGCTGGCCTTCATGGCACGCGACATGGACACGCGCGAGCTGAGCACGCTGGTCAGCCAGCAGGTGCTGCGCCGCGTGCAGAGTGTGCCCGGGGTCGGTCGTGTCGATCTGGTCGGCGGGGCGCCACGCGAAATCCGCATCGAGCTGCAGCCCGAGCGCATGGCCGCGCTCGGCATCGGCATCGAGCAGGTGCTGGCGGCATTGCGCCGCGACAATGTCGAGCTGCCGGCGGGCACCGTGGCCATGGGGGGGCGCGAGCGGCTGGTGGCAGTGACGGCCCGTCTCGCGCGGCCCTCGGATTTCAGCACGCTGGTGGTGGCGCAGCGCGGCGGCAGCAGCATCACGCTGGACCAGGTGGCGACGCTGGTGGACGGCGAGCAGGAGGCGCAGTCGCTGGCGCTGCTCGACGGCCGGCGCGCGGTCAGCCTCGACGTGGTGAAGATGTCGGGTGCCAACACCATTGCCGTGATCGACGCCTTGCAGGCGCGCCTGCCGCAGCTGGAGGACAGCCTGCCCGAAGGCATCGACATGGTGGTCGTGGCCGACAGCTCGCAGAGCATCCGTGCCGCGCTCGCCCAGGTCGAGCGCACGCTGTTCGAGGGCGCACTGCTGACGGTGCTGATCGTGTACCTGTTTCTCGGTTCCTGGCGTTCCACCGTCATCACCGGCCTCACCATCCCGATTGCGCTGCTTGGCACCGTGTTCGCGCTTTATGCCTTCGGCCTCACGCTGAACAGCATGACGCTGATGGCGATGTCGCTGTCCATCGGGCTGTTGATCGACGATGCCATCGTGGTGCGCGAAAACATCGTGCGTCATGCCGCCATGGGCAAGTCGCCGCTGCAGGCGGCGCTTGATGGCACGCGCGAGATCGGCCTTGCGGTCGTCGCCACCACGCTGACCATTGTCGCGGTGTTCCTGCCGGTGGCCTTCATGGACGGCATCATCGGCCGCTTCTTCTACCAGTTCGGCATTGCCGTTTCCTGCGCCGTGCTGCTGTCCATGCTGGTCAGCTTCACGCTGGACCCGATGCTGTCCGCACGCTGGCCGGAGCCTCCGGGCCACGGTCCCGACGCCGGCACGCGTCGCGGTCGCCTGCTGCTGGCCTTCGAGGCAGGGCTGGTGCGGCTGGGCACGCACTACGAGCGCGCCATTGCCTGGGCGCTGGACAACCGCCTGCGCATGCTGGGCTATGCCGTGCTGTCACTGCTGCTGGCGCTGGCCGGTGCGCGCCTGGTCGGCAAGGAATTCGTGCCGGAGCCGGATCTCGGTGAGATCAGCCTGCGTTTCTCGGCACCGGTGGGTGCCACGCTGGACTATTCCGAGCGCAAGGCGCGGCAGGTGGAGCGCCTGCTGCGCGAGCTGCCGGAAGTGCGCGCCGTGTACAGCACGGTCAATACCGGCATGGACATCGGCAAGCACCGGGTGGCGCAGCGCGTGCTGCTGACGCCCAAGCACGCGCGCGCACGCTCGCAGCAACAGCTGATCGCCGACATCCGCGAGCGCCTGCAGGACGTGGCGGGCATCGAGGTCACCTCGGTGGCCGCGGCGCGCGAGGCCATCGGCGGCATGAAGCCGATCCAGATCTCGCTGCAGGGCAGCGACCTTGCCGTGCTGCAGGAGATTGCCGACCGCTTCGGTGCGCAGATGCGGGAAGTTCCCGGTCTCATCGATCTGGAAAGCTCGTTGCGCGAGCCGCGGCCGATGCTGGCCATCGAGGTCGACCGCGCGCGTGCCGCCGACCTCGGGCTCTCGGTGGCGCAGATTGCCGCCGGCCTGCGCCCGCTGCTGGCCGGAGAGGCCGTGGGCAGCTGGCAGTCGCCCGATGGCGAAAGCCATGACGTGCGCGTGCAACTGCCGGCCGGTGAGCGCCGCCATGCGAGCGACGTGCTGGCGCTGCCCCTGGCCGGCCAGCCCGATCCGCAGACCGGCTTGCCGGAAATGGTGGCCGTCGGCCAGGTGGCCGGCCTCCGCGAGGCGGCCGGCACCACGCAGATCAACCGTCGCAACCTGTTCCGCGAGGTGTTGTTCAGCGCCAATGTCAGCGGCCGCCCGGCCGGCGATGTCGGTGCCGACATCGAGACGCTGGCCGCGGCGATGCAGCTGCCGGCCGGCTACCGCATCGTCACCCAGGGCGCGAACAACGACATGAAGGAGTCGGTGGGCCATGCGCTGACTGCGCTCGTGCTGGGCGCGCTGTTCATCTACATGCTGCTCGGCGCGCAGTTCAACAGCTTCCTGCATCCGCTGACCATCATGACCTCGCTGCCGCTGTCGCTGGTCGGCGTGTTCGCGGGCCTGCTGGTTTTCGGCAGCACGCTGAACCTGTTCTCGCTGATCGGCATTGTGATGCTGATGGGCATTGTCACCAAGAACGCCATCCTGCTGGTGGACAGCATCTGCAAGCAGGTGGCCGACGGGGTGGCGCGCGAGACGGCCATTCTTGTGGCCGGACGCACCCGCCTGCGGCCCATCCTGATGACCTCGGCCGCCACCGTGGCCGGCATGCTGCCGCTGGCACTGGCCATTGGCGAGGGCGCCGAGCAGCGCGCACCGATGGCGCATGCACTGATCGGCGGCGTCATCACTTCCACCGTGCTCACGCTGGTGGTGGTGCCCGTGGTCTACACTCTCCTCGACGACGGCAAGCAACTGCTTGCCGGGCTGTGGCGGCGCCGGCAGGAGCCGGTCGCGCCGCTGCCGCCACTGCCCGGGGACGAGACGACATGAACCAGATGGCACGGATGCCGACATCACCCGCCGATATTGCCGAAGCCTTTGCGGCACGCTGCCAGAAGCAGCCGGACCTGGTTGGCATGTGGTACACGGCACGGTTGCGCCAGGGCATCGATGACCGCATGTGGTTCGGCCTTTATCGTGAAGGCCAGGCCGATCCGGCGTGGACCGGGCTTTCACACCGCTTCGGCGATGGCATCGGCGCCCTGACCCATCTGTTGCGCTGCCAGGGCTTTGCTGCGCCACCGCTGCCACGGGGCCGCGCGGAGGCGGTGCCGGACTGGCGCACGCTGTGGCAGACAAGGCGCCCGGTCGCGGCGCCGGCAGCGCATATCGAATGGCGGCAACTCGATGTCGCGGCCCGGCGCAGTACGCCCCATGCCCCGGTCAGCCTGCTGCTCGACCCAGAGCAAACCGCAGCGATTGAGGCCACGGCGGCCATGGCCGGCGTCAGCAGCACGCAATGGCTGCTGTGGACGGCCGACCGCGCGACGCGCAGCACGCTGGCCAGCCGCGACAGCGTGCTGGACTGGGTGTTTCCGGTGAACCTGCGCGGCACTGTCGCCCAGGCGGATCCGCTGATGAATCATTGCAGCGGTTTTCCGGTGCACCTGGCGGCCGATACCGCACCGGCGACACTCAAGGCCCAGGTCGCCGCGCGCTTTGCCCGTCACGAGCACTGGCGCAATTGGTGGCTGCTGACGCTGGGCCGCCATGTCGGGCAGGCCGGCATCAACCTGCTCTACCGGCTGAGTGCGGCAGCGCCCGGCAGCCATGCCGGCTCTTACTCCAATCTGGGTGACTGGGATGTGCCCGGGCTCGACGGCCTGGCCTGCATGGCTCCCGGCAGTCCGGCCTACCCGGTGGCGGTGAGCACGATGCGCTGCAACGGCCGCCGCACGCTGGGCTGCCGCCTGCATCCGGTGATCGGCGGCAGCTCCGGGCGCGCCATCGAGCTGCTCACGCTGTGGCGCGAGCTGGCCACCTCGCCGGACGCCCTCTCGGGCTGGTAGCCGGCGGGCACTTCGGCCAGCTGGCGCAGAAAGTCAAAAACACCGACGCCAGTGGTCAAGCCGGCCCCGGTGGCCCCCGGCACCATAGCCTCGTCAGCACAACAACAACGAGGTCCGCCCCATGATCGGCTTCCCCATTGCCCTGGTCTTTGCCAACGGTTTCGAGTGGTATGCGCACAAGCACCTGCTGCATGGCACGCCGCGCCCCGGCCAGCCGCGCTACAGCCCGGTGCCGACCAACATGAAGAGCCACTGGGCGCATCACAAGATCGTGCGCACCACGGCCTATGGTGACGACGGCTACCGCGAAGGCCTGAAGAACTGGCGCGTGCGCAACGAGGTGAAGTCGCTGCTGGTGCTGACCGCCGGCACCACGCTGCTGTTCCCGGTGGCACCGTTCTTCACGCTCGGCACCTATTACGCTGCCGCCAATTACTACTACGTGCACCGCCGCTCGCATCTGGAGCCGGAGTGGGGCAAGAAGACCATTCCCTGGCACTACGACCACCACATGAACTCCAACCAGGATGCCAACTGGTGCGTGACCAAGCCCTGGTTCGACTACCTGATGGGCACGCGGGTGATCTCCAGCGACGACCTGGCCGAGAGCAACCCGCTCGGCATCAAACTGCCGAAATTCGTCGAGAAGCGCGTCAACGCCGCGGCACGCCGCCTGCTGCCCAAGGCCTTTGCCCGCCTCGACGAGAACCGTCGCGAGGAAGCCGGCAACCGCCAGCGCGGCATCGACCTGCCGATGCCCGAGGTGGTCGCCGCCGCCTGAGGCGGCGCCGACCGCCCACAAAAAAGCCCGCGATCATCGCGGGCTTTTTTGTGGGCGGTGGTCGGCCGTCTTACTTGCTGCTGCCAGCCTCGGCCACCGTCAGTGCCGTCATGTTGACGATGCGGCGCACCGTCGCCGACGGCGTCAGGATGTGCACCGGCTTGCTGGCGCCGAGCAGGATCGGGCCCACGGTCACGCCGCCGCCCACCGACACCTTGAGCAGGTTGAAGGCGATGTTGGCGGCATCCAGCGTCGGCATGATCAGCAGGTTGGCCGAGCCCTTGAGGCGGCTGTTCGGGAACACCTGGTTGCGGATGGCCTCGTCGATGGCGGCATCGCCGTGCATCTCGCCTTCCACTTCCAGTTCCGGCGCGCGCTCCTGCAAGAGGCGCCAGGCCTTGCGCATCTTGGCGGCGCTTTCGGTGTCCTCGCTGCCGAAGCTCGAGTGCGACAGCAGCGCGACTTTCGGCGTGAGGCCGAAGTTCTTCACCGCCTCGGCGGCCAGCAGCGTCATCTCGGCAATCTGCTCGGCCGACGGATCCGGGTTTACATAGGTGTCGCAGATGAACAGCGTGCGGCCTTCCAGCATCAGCGCGTTCATTGCATAGAAGCTGTCGATGCCCGGCTTCTTCGGAATGATGCGGTTGACGTAGCGCAGGTGCAGGCCGTAGTTGGCGAAAGTGCCGCAGATCATGCCGTCGGCTTCACCGAAGTGCACCAGCAGCGAGGCGATCAGCGTGGCGCGGCGGCGCACTTCCTTCTGCGCCAGTTCCGGCGAGATGCCCTGGCGCTCCATCAGCTTGTGATAGTAGGTCCAGTAGTCCTTGAAGCGCGGGTCGTCGTCCTGGTTGATCAGCGTGTAGTGCTCGCCGGCACGAATGCGCAGGCCGAGTTTCTCGATGCGCTTCTCGATCACGGCCGGGCGGCCGATGAGGATGGGATGGGCCAGGCCCTCGTCCACCACCACCTGCACGGCACGCAGCACGCGCTCGTCTTCGGCTTCGGCATAGGCGATGCGCTTGGGCGCCGACTTTGCCTTGGCAAACACCGGCTTCATGATGAAGGCCGAGTTGTAGATGAACTCCGACAGCTTCTGGCGATAGGCGTTGAAGTCCGTGATCGGGCGCGTGGCGATGCCGGAGTCCATCGCGGCCTGGGCCACGGCCGGTGCGATTTCCAGGATCAGGCGCGGGTCCAGCGGCTTGGGAATCAGGTACTCGCGGCCAAAGGACTGGCTGCTGGCGCTGCCATAGCCGGTGGTGGCCTCGGACTGCTCGACATGCGCGAGCTTGGCGATGGCGTGCACGCAGGCCAGCTTCATGGCCTCGTTCACCGTGGTGGCGCCGACATCGAGCGCGCCGCGGAAGATGTAGGGGAAGCAGAGCGCGTTGTTGACCTGGTTCGGGTAGTCCGAGCGGCCGGTGGCGATGATCGCGTCAGGACGCGCTTCCTTGGCCAGCTCCGGCATGATTTCCGGCGTCGGGTTGGCGAGCGCGAAGATGATCGGGTTTTCCTTCATGCCCTTGAGCATTTCCGGTTTCAGCACGCCGGCGGTGGACAGGCCGAGGAACATGTCGGCGCCTTCCATCAGGTCGGCCAGCACGCGGGCACCGGTTTCCTGCGCGTACTTGGCCTTGGACTCGTCCATGCCGGCGCGGCCGATGTAGCACACGCCCTTGGAGTCGGCGACGAAGATGTTTTCCTTGCGTGCGCCCAGCGAGACGAGAATGTCGAGGCAGGCAATCGCAGCGGCACCGGCGCCCGAGCACACGATCTTGATGTCGCCGATCTGCTTGCCGACGATCTTCAGCGCATTCAGCAGGCCGGAGCCGACGATGATGGAGGTGCCGTGCTGGTCGTCATGGAAGACCGGAATCTTCATGCGCTCGCGCAGCTTCTTTTCCACGTAGAAGCATTCCGGCGCCTTGATGTCTTCCAGGTTGATGCCGCCGAAGGTGGGCTCGAGCGAGGCAATGATCTCGACCAGCTTTTCCGGATCCTTCTCGTCGATCTCGATGTCGAACACGTCGACGCCGGCGAATTTCTTGAACAGCACACCCTTGCCTTCCATCACCGGCTTGGAGGCCAGCGGGCCGATGTCGCCGAGGCCAAGCACCGCGGTGCCGTTGGAAATCACGGCGACGAGGTTGCCGCGCGCGGTGTAGCGGGCGGCAGCAGACGGGTCGCGCTCGATTTCTTCACAGGGCGCGGCGACGCCGGGCGAGTAGGCCAGCGCCA
>DAIRDY010000044.1:0-4303 GCA_036795935.1 Moraxellaceae bacterium
TCCTTGCGCCAGCGTGGCGTATGCGACCGCGGGTGACGTCAGGGATGACGTCACCCGCGAACGATAAAAAGGAGAGTCATCATCGAAACCACGCTTTTCAGCAAGAGCTCCAACGGCGGCTACAGCCTGCTGTTCGCGGCATTGCTGTCCGTGGGGCTGATGTTTGTCGACGGCCGCTTCAGCCAGGTTACCGATCCGGTGCGCTACCAGCTCAATGGTGCCTTCGCGCCCTTGTACGCGATGATGAGCTGGCCCGGTCGCCTCGTGCACGTGCTGGCCGAGGCCTCGATGGGCGAAGAGGAGCTGCGCAGCGAGAACGCCTACCTGAAAAGCCAGCTGCTGGTGCTCTCCGGGCGCGTGCAGAAACTGTCCGAGCTCGCGGCGGAAAATGCCCGCCTGCGTGGCCTGATCGACTCCACGCTGGTGGTCGATGGTCGCGTGCTGATTGCCGAGATCATTGGCGTCGATCCCGATCCCTTCCGTCACATCATCCTCATCAACAAAGGCAGTGATGCCGGCCTGTACAACGGCCAGCCGCTCCTGGATGCGCGCGGACTGATGGGGCAGGTGATCGAGGTCGGCCCCCAGACGTCGCGCGCGATGCTGATTGCCGACCGCGAGCATGGCGTGCCGGTACGCGTGGCGCGCAACGGCATCCGTGCCATCGTTACCGGCACCGGCGAGATCGACCGCCTGCGCCTGTCCTTTGTGCCGGAGTCGGCCGACGTGAAGGTTGGCGACCTGTTGCTGACATCGGGACTCGGCCTGCGCTATCCGGCCGGTTATCCGGTCGGCGTGATCAGCAAGGTGGTGAAGACCGGCACCACCGAATTTGCCGACATCGAGGCGCGGCCTGCCGCCGAACTCGATCGCAGCCGTCATGTGCTGCTGATGTTCAACCGTCCGCTGCGCGCGGAAGCCGGAAACGGAGGCGCCCGTGTCCCGACGCCCTAGCCTGCTGCTGGCCTTTCCGCTCAGCGTGTTCGTCGCCTTCCTGCTTGCCGCCATGCCGTTGCCGCAGAGCCTGGCCTGGTGGCGCCCCGAGTTCGTCACCATGGTGCTGGTGTTCTGGGTGCTGAATGCGCCCGACCGCATTGGCATCTGGACCGGCTTCCTGCTCGGCCTCGGCGTTGACGTGCTGCTGGCCACGCCTTTTGGTGTGCATCCGCTAATGCTGGCCTGCGTGGCCTGGCTGGCCCGCCTGTCGTGGCGCCGCGTGGCCGTGTTTTCGCTGTTGCAGACCAGCGGCCTCGTGTTCGTGCTGATCCTGCTCGGGCTGATGGTGAAGCGCATCGCGCTCGGCGTGGTGGCCACCGCGCCCGACTCCCTGCTGTACTGGTTGCCGGCGCTGACCAGTGCGCTGGTGTGGCCGACGCTGATGCTGACGCTGCGCCGCTTCCTGCGGCGCTGACCTGCCGCCTGCCTGCGTTGTCACCGGAGGCACCATGACCCCGTCCCTGTTCCTGGCCTCCACGTCCCCTCGTCGTCGCGAACTTCTGGCGCAGATCGGCCTGCGCTTCGAGGTGCTGCGCATTGATGTCGACGAGACGCGCCAGCCTGGCGAAAGCCCCGAGCACTATGTGCAGCGCCTGGCAGAGGACAAGGCGCGTGCCGGTCTCGCGCGTTGCGCACCGGGGGCGGTGGTGATTGCCGCCGACACCACGGTGGCACTGGGCGATGACGAGCTGGGCAAGCCGGCATCCTTCGCCGAGGCGGCGGCCATGTGGCGCCGGCTTTCCGGTGGCGAGCACCTGGTGCTGACCGGTGTTGCGGTGGGCCGCCTGCGGCCCGCAGGTGGCGATGAGTTGCTGGTGCAGGTGGTGACAACCGGGGTGCGCTTCCGCGACATTGCGCAGGAGGAAATGGCCGCCTACTGGGCCTCCGGCGAGCCCGCCGACAAGGCCGGGGGCTATGCCATCCAGGGGCGGGGTGCCGTGTTTGTGGCCGGCATTGCCGGCAGCTACAGCAATGTCGTCGGCCTGCCGCTGGCGGAAACCGCCGCCATGCTCGCGCGCTTCGGCGTGTCGGTCTGGGAGTGAAGTCGCGATGTCCGAAGAAATCCTGATCAATGTCACGCCCATGGAGTGCCGCGTCGCGCTGGTCGAGAACGGCGTGGTGCAGGAGCTGTATGTCGAGCGCAGCGCGCGCCGTGGCCTGGTCGGCAACATCTACAGGGGCCGGGTGGTGCGCGTGCTGCCCGGCATGCAGGCCGCCTTCGTGGAAATCGGCCTGTCGCGCACCGCTTTCATCCATGCCAACGACATTGTCAGCGCGCGTGCCGAGGGCGAGCGCAATCCGGGGATTTCCGGCTTGTTGCACGAAGGCCAGAGCGTGGTCGTGCAGGTGATGAAGGACATGATCGGCAGCAAGGGGGCGCGCCTGTCCACCGATCTCTCGATTCCCGCGCGCTATCTGGTTTACATGCCCTATGGCGAGCACGTCGGTGTGTCGCAACGCATCGAGGACGAGGCCGAGCGCGAGCGCCTGAAGAACCTGATTCGCGACCTGAAAGCCGAAAGCCCCGACACCGAGCGGGGCGGCTTCATCGTGCGTACCGTGGCCGAGGGCGTCAGCGAGCACGAGCTGCGCCGCGACATGCAGTTTCTGGTCAAGCTCTGGCGCTGGATCCAGGAGCGCAGCGAGAACGCGGCCGTGCCCTCGCTGGTCTACGAGGAGCTGCCGCTCTACCTGCGCACGCTGCGCGACCTCGTGAATGCCGGCATCGAGCAGATATTCATCGATTCGCGCGAAACCTTTGCCAAGGTGCAGGAGTTCGTGCGCGAGTTCATGCCGGAGATGGCGGCCCGGCTCGAACACTACCCCGGCGAGCGCCCGCTCTTCGATCTCTACAACGTCGAGGACGACCTGCAGAAAGCCCTGCAACGCAAGGTCATGCTGAAATCCGGTGGCTACCTCATCATCGACCAGACCGAGGCCATGACCACGGTCGATGTGAACACCGGTTCCTTCGTCGGCACGCGCACGCTGGAAGACACGGTATTCAAGACCAATCTCGAGGCCACGCACGCGATTGCGCGCCAGCTCAGGCTGCGCAACCTGGGCGGCATCATCATTCTCGACTTCATCGACATGGAAGAGGCCGAGCACAAGCAGCAGGTACTGCGCTCGCTTGAGAAGATGCTGACGCGCGACCATGCCAAGACCAAGATCACGCAGGTCTCCGAGCTCGGCCTCGTGGAAATGACGCGCAAGCGCACCCGCGAGTCGCTGGAGCAGCTGCTCTGCGAAACCTGTCCGGCCTGCCAGGGCCGCGGCACGGTGAAGACGGCGGAGACCGTCTGCTTCGAGATTTTCCGCGAGATCCTGCGCGAGGCCCGGGCCTATGACGCCGCGCACGGCTATCGCGTGGTGGCCAACCAGAAGGTGATCGACCGCCTGCTGGGCGAGGAGTCGGCGGCGGTGGCCGACCTCGAGCTGTTCATCGGCAAGCCGATCAAGTTCTCGGTGGAGGCGCTGTACACGCAGGAGCAGTACGACATCGTGCTGCTGTGAGGCTGTCGCGACCTGCCGGCAACGCGCCGACACAAAGCCGCGACAGCGGCAGTGGCGGCCGGCGCTATCATTTGTTTCTCCATTCCCGATTCCTGCCCCGGATTTCCTGCCTGTGACCCTGCCCTGGCAACGCCTGCGCTATGGCGCCCTCTGGCTCTGGCACCAGTTCATCACCTTCGGGCTGGTGGCCTTGGTCGTGCTGGCGCTGTGGGTGGGCCTCGGTCGCCAGCTGGCGCCGCTGGCGGCGGATTACCGGGCCGGCCTCGAGGCGAGGCTGTCGGCGGCAGCCGGCCTGCCGGTGCGCCTGGCGCAGTTGCGGGGGCGCTGGGAGGGGCTGGGCCCGGTGTTCGAGCTGCGCGGACTGGCGCTGCATGATCCGGCCGCCCCGCAGGCTGCGCCGCTGCTGCAGATCCCGCTGGTCGAGTTGCGTCCCGCGCTGTGGCAGAGCCTGCGCGGCATCGAGCCGCGCCTTGATGCGCGGGTCAGCGGTCTGGCCATCAGCCTCGACCAGCTGGCGGACGGGCGCCTGCAGGTGCGCGAACTGGCCCGCCTGGGTGCCCGTGATCCGGCGGCCCTGCGCCGGGTGCTGAACCTCGCGTTGCGCCAGCCGCAGCTGGCCGTCAGTGACAGCCGGCTGACGCTGGCACTCACCGGGCGGCCGGCACTGACGCTGTCGCGCCTCTCGCTCATCAACCGCAATCAGGGTGACCGGCACCTGCTGGGGGGCGAGTTCCTGCTCGCCGACCCGGCGCAGCGCGTGCAGTTCCATCTCGATTTCAGCGGCGATCCG